>SCQZ01000134.1 GCA_004299665.1 Jatrophihabitans sp. | reverse complement strand
GACTTCGGCGAACTGCTCCCGGACGGCCAGAGTTGCGCCGACCGCCGCAGCGAGTTGCTGCAGGCCTCGCGGCACCGTACCGACTGAGGCGCCGCCGGCCGCGCTCAGCCGGCCACGGCGGCGCGTTCCAGGATGCGCCCGGTGTCCAGGCCGCGCGGCAACGTGCCGTAGGCGCCACCCCAGTCCCGCGCCAGCCGGGACGCCACGAACGCCTCGGCGACGGCGGGGTCGCCCCAGCGCAGCAGCAGCGATCCCTGCAGCAGCAGCGCCATCTCCTCGACGATCCTGCGGGCCCGGTACGGCAGGTCCTCCCCGTCGGCGACCTGCTTGCGCAGCATCGCGAGCGCGTCGTCGAAGCGTGTGTCCTTCCCGACGGCAAGGTCCAGTTCGGCGAAGAACGCCTCGACCGCCTCCGGTTCGCGCTCCATGGCCCGCAGCGTGTCCAGCGCGGCGACGTTGCCGGATCCCTCCCAGATCGACACCAGCGGCGCCTCCCGGTACAGCCGCGCCATCGGGAAGTCCTCGACGTACCCGTTGCCGCCGAGACACTCCAGGGACTCCTCGGCATGCGTCGCCCAGCGCTTGCACAACCAGTACTTGGTGACCGCCAGCGCGACACGGCGGAACGCGGACTCCCCCGCGTCACCGCGCGCCGCCCGGTCAACCGCACCGGCCAGGCGCAGCACGACCGTCGTCGCGGCCTCGGCGTCGACGGCCAGATCGGCCAGCACGTTGACCATCGCCGGCTGGTCGATCAACGCGCGGCCGAAGGCGCGGCGGTGGCGCGCGTGGTGCATGGCGTGGGCCAGGCCCGTGCGCATGCCGCCGGCGGCCATCAGCGCGCAGTCCAGCCGGGTCATGTTGACCATCTCGATGATCGTGCGCACGCCCCGGCCCGGCTCGCCGACCAGCAGGCCGACCGTGTCCTCGTACTCCACCTCGCACGAGGCGTTGGACCGGTTGCCCATCTTGTCCTTGAGCCGTTGCAGGCGGAAGGTGTTCCGGCTGCCGTCGGGCAGCACCCGCGGCACGAGGAAGCAACTCACGCCCTCCGCGGTGCGGGCGAGGGTGAGGAACAGGTCCGACATCGGTGCCGAGGTGAACCACTTGTGTCCGGTGAGCAGGTACCCGCCGTCCGCGCGCGCGAGCGCGGTGGTGGCATTCGCGCGCACGTCCGAGCCCCCCTGCTTCTCGGTCATCGACATGCCCGCGATCAGCCCCGGCTTCGTCAACGGCGGCCGCAGGGCGGGGTCGTAGCTGCGCGCCGCCAGCAGCGGCTCGTAGTCGCGGGCGAGGTCAGGCGTCGTGCGCAGTGCCGGGACCACGGCGTAGGTCATCGAGACCGGGCACAGGTGTCCCGGGTCGGCCACGCCCCAGGCGAGCATCTTCGCGGCCCGGGCGACGTGGGCTCCCGGACGCCGGTCGGCCCACGGCGCCCCGTGCAGGCCGTGCTGGACGGCCACCTCCATCAGCCGGTGGTACTCGGGCAGGTACTCGACCTCGTCGATGCGGTGGCCGTACCGGTCGTGGGTGTGCAGCACGGGCGGGTGACGCTCGGCCAGCCGCCCCCACTGCTGTGCCTGTTCGCTGCCGGCCAGCAGGCCGAGGGCGTGCACCTCGTCCTCGGCCCACCCGGCACCCTCGCGCCGCAGCCCCTCGACGAGCGCCGGGTGCATCATCACGTCGCGGTCGACCATCGGCGGGACCTGGTTGGTCACCTCATGGGTGGGCATGATCGGCTCCTATTCCTCGCAGGACGAAACTGACGAGCGCCGGTACGACGTCCGGGTCGGCGCCGCCCGACGCGAGCGGCCCGGCCAGCACCTCGCCGATCGCGCCGACCACCGCCGCGGCGCTCACGGTGCGGTCCTGCCGTGGCAGTTCCGCGCCGGTCACGCCGTCGCGGATCGCGTCGGCGACCAGATCGGTGAAGGTCCGGCGGAACCGCAGCCGCAGGGCGTCGACCGCGGGGTCCACGGGCTCGGCGAGCAGCGCGTAGGCGAGCCGGGGCGACTTGAGCGCGCGGTTCGCGAACGTCTCCACCACCGCGGTGACCCGCTCGGCGGCGGTGCCCGGCGGCGCGCAGGCGTCCCGGACGGCGGCGACCTCGCGTCCGACGACCTCCTGGAACACCTCGGTGATCAACTGCAGCTTGCCCGCGAAGTGGTTGTAGACGCTGCCCGCGGCCACCCCGGCGCGCCCGGCGACCGCGGCCACCGTGCAGGCCCGGTACCCGCCCTCGGCGACCAGGGCGACGGCGGCGGCGACGAGCGCGGCACGCTGGGCGTCCAGCCGTGCCTGTACAGCGCCGGTGCGCCGGTAGGCCACAACAAGGAGTGAATCACTGATTCACTCCTTCGTCCAGGCCTGCGGCCCGGGGGTAGGTTGCGAGAATGCAGAAGCATTCGCTCGACGCCCTGGCCCGCGAGCAGATCGACAAGGCGGGCCGCTCCTCCGCGGCCCGCGCCGCGCGCACGGTGGTGGGCGGCAACGAGCGAGTGCTGCGTCAGACGCTCGTCGCCCTGAAGGCCGGCGCCGACCTGGACGAGCACGAGAACCCCGGCGAGGCGACGCTGTACGTGGTGCGCGGCCGGGTCAAGGTCAGTGCCGGTGGAGACACCTGGGACGCCCGCAGCGGGGACCTGGTGGAGATCCCGGCGGCGCGGCACGCGGTGCACGCGGTCGAGGATTCGGCCTTCCTGCTCACCGCCGTGCCGCGGGGCCGGTCCGACAGCCACTGAGCACCGCATCGCCGCACCCCGCCGGTGCCCGCTCACGACGGCGTGTGCCGTTCCGGGGCGGGTAGCGGCGAGCGCGGTGAGAGCGCGGCGAGCCACAGCGCGGTCAACTGCTCCACCACCGCGGCCCGCGAGAGCCGGAGCCGGCCGGACAGCACGGCGACGATCAACTCGCCCGTGCCGCCCATGAGGAACAGCGCCGCGGCCCGGGCGGCGCGCCGTTCCGCGGCGGTGCGCGCCCGCAGCGGCGGGAGGGTGGCGAGCGCCAGATCGGCGTAGCGCACCGTGATCGCGGTGCGCCGCTCGCGCAGCGGCCCGTGGCCCGCGGCAGCCACCAGCAGCGCGGTCGCCTTGCGCCGGTCGTCGGCGACGACGGCGTACCCGGCGGCGATCCCGGCGCGCACCTGGTCGCCGAGGCAGGCCCCGGCACCGGTCATCGCGAGCAGCGCCGCCTGCGCGACCTCCTCGGCGACCGCGTCCACGACGCCGACCAGCAGATCGTCGAGGTCGGCGAAGCTCTCGTAGAAGTAGCGCGGCGTGAGTTGGGCGCCGGCGCAGATCGACCGCACGCTCACGCCGGACAGGCCATCCGCGTGCAGCGCGTCGAGCGCGGCGTCCAGCAGCGCCGCTCGCCGGGCACGTACCCGGTCGTCGCGAGCCACGCCGCGGTAGTTGCGCGGCTCCGCCACGACCGTCACCCCGTTCAAATTGACAACGACCGTTATCACTCTATGGTGGGCAGCGAGGAGGTGCAAGCCATGTCCGGAACCCTCGATCACGGCGCGCTCAAGGAGATCCCCGGCGACGGCGGTGCGCCGGTCGTCGGCGACACCTTCAAGTTCCTGAGCGGGTACTTCTACGAGAACCGCGACCGGTACGACCGTTACGGCCCGGTGTCGTGGATGCGCGCCTTCGGCCAGCGCACCGTCACCGTGGCCGGACCGGACGCCGCCGGCGAGGTGCTGCAGAACCGCGATCGCGCGTTCGCCAACGGCCCCGGGTGGGGTTTCTACATCGGTCCGTTCTTCCGCGGCGGCCTCATGCTGCTGGACTTCGACGAGCACCACCTGCACCGGCGGATCATGCAGGAGGCGTTCACCGCCGACCGGCTCGCAGGCTACCTCGAGCCGATGAACGCCACGCTCGCCGAGGGCATGGCGCGGTGGCGGCCGGGCGAGGCGTTCGGCGTGTACCGCGCGATCAAGCAACTGACCCTCGACGTGGCGACCCGCACGTTCATGGGCGGGGACCTCGGCGCCGAGGCCGACCGTGTCAACACCGCGTTCATCGACTGCGTCCGGGCCGGCACCGCGATCGTGCGCTTCCCGGTGCCGGGGCTGCGGTGGTCGCGCGGGCTGACCGGGCGTCGGCTGCTCGAGCGCTACCTCGGCCGCCAGGTGCCGGGCAAGCGCGCCGCGGACGGCGCCGACCTGTTCAGCGCGCTGTGCCACGCCCGCGGGGAGGACGGCGCACGGTTCGGCGACGAGGACGTCGTCAACCACATGATCTTCCTGCTGATGGCCGCCCACGACACGACGACGATCACCATGACGACGATGTGGTACTACCTCGCCACCCACCCGCAGTGGCAACAGCGCTGCCGCGACGAGTCACGGGCGCTCGGCACGGACGTGCTGGGGTTCGCCGACCAGGACCGGCTCGTCGCGCTCGACCTGGTCATGCGCGAGTCGATGCGGCTGATCACGCCCGTCCCGGTCGTGGCGCGCCGGACGGTGAAGGACACCGAGTTGCTGGGATATTTCCTGCCGAAGGACATGCCGGTCAGCGTGAACCTGCACTTCGGTCACCACATGGCCGAGTACTGGCCGGAGCCCGAGCGCTTCGACCCGGAGCGCTTCGCCGAGCACCGCCGCGAGGACAAGGTCCACCGCAACGCCTGGATGCCCTTCGGCAACGGCGTGCACAAGTGCATCGGGCTGCATTTCGGCACGATGCAGGTCAAGGCCGCGATGCACCAGGCACTGCTGAACTTCGAATGGCGGGTACCCGACGGCTACCGGATGCCCGTCGACTGGACCTCGCTGCCCCGCCCGAAGGACGGCCTGCCGGTCGCGTTGACGGCCCGCTGAGGGTCAGCGCCGCCGCAGCGCCGCGAGTGCCGCACCCGCCCCCAGGCCTGCCAGCGCCGCTGCGCCGGGGACCAGTGCGGCGGCGACCGGCCCGCCCGCCCGTCGTTCGCGCCGCGCCCGCGCGAGCGCCACGGCATCGACCGCGTCGGCGGCGGCGCCGGCGAGCAGCCACCCTGCCGGCCGGCGCGAAGTGAGCGTGCCCAGGCCGATCACGAGGTCACGGCCGGCCATCATCCGGGACAGGAACACGACCCGCTTGGCCGTGGCGACGTCGACGCCGAGTGCCGTCACCGCGGCGACCGGGGCGGCCAGGAAGGCACCGCCCAGGACGGCGCGGCCGGTCCCGACCAGGCGGGCCGTGGGAAGCGGCGCCGGAAGTCTCAAGATCCGCCGTCCGTCGGCCGATGAGGATCGGGACGGCGCATCGGCACGACGGCGGCGTCGCGGCACGGCTGGCACCCTTCTGTCGCACCGGGCCGTGCCGGCGGGCGGGCTGGCACGGTACTGAGCACCGCACACCGTAGCGCGCTTGCCCGCGGCAGGATCGGGGAATCATCGACCGGTCCGGATCGTTGAGACAGCGTACGACGTCCAGGAGGACCGCATGGCAGACAGGACACTGCGGGGCAGTCGGCTGGGCGCGATCAGTTACGAGACCGAGTACGGCGCAGAGCCGGCTCCGCGCAACATCGCCGCCTACCGGTGCCCCCGCGGACACGAGTTCAGCGTCCCGTTCTCGGAGGAGGCCGACATCCCCGCGACCTGGGAGTGCCGCCTCGACGGTACCGCCGCGCTGCTGGTGAACGGAGCGCAGCCGGAGGCCAAGAAGGTCAAGCCGCCGCGCACCCACTGGGACATGCTCCTGGAACGGCGCAGCATCGCCGATCTCGAAGAGGTCCTGTCCGAGCGGCTGGACGTCCTGCGCGCGCGGCGCGGGCAGAAGAGCGCCTGAGCGTCCTGGTCACCGCAGCGAGCGCCGCTCCCATGCCTGGCGCAGTTGCTGCCTGCGGTGCGCGCTGCCCCACTGCCAGACCCGCACGAACGCCTCCCGGACGATCGGCCCGCTCATCTTCGACTCTCCGCGCTCGCGCTCCACGAAGGTGATCGGGACCTCGACGACCCGGAACCCGGCGCGTTCGGCGCGCCAGGCCAGGTCGATCTGGAAGCAGTATCCCTGGGACGTGACGCTGGCGTAGTCGATCGCCTCGAGCACCTCGCGCCGGTACGCGCGGTAGCCACCGGTGGCGTCGCGCAGCGGTGTGCCCAGCGCCAGCCGGGTGTAGACGTTGGCGCCCCGCGAGAGGATCTCGCGGCGCCGCGGCCAGTTGACGACCGTCCCCCCCGGCATCCAGCGCGAGCCCAGCACCAGGTCCGCGTGCTCGAGCGCCGACAGCAGGCGCGGCAACTGCTCGGGGGCGTGGGAGCCGTCGGCGTCCATCTCGACGAGGACTCCGTACCCGGCGGCAAGGCCCCAGGCGAACCCGGCGATGTAGGCCGCGCCCAGACCCGCCTTCTCGGTGCGGTGCAGGACGTGCACGCGATCGTCGCCGTCCGCTATCTCGTCGGCGATCTTGCCCGTCCCGTCGGGGCTGCCGTCGTCGACGACGAGGACGTGCGCGTCCGGAACGCTCGTGTGCAGGCGCTCGACGATCTGGCCGAGGTTCTCCCGCTCGTTGTACGTGGGGATGATCACGAGCACGTCGCCCGGCGGTTGTCTCACGCGGTCACCATCTCCTCGGATGTCGCCGACGGCACGCGTGCGCGCCGACGGCGATGGGGGCGTACGGCCCGGGCCAGCGCCAGCAGCGCCAGCGCGGACAGGACGTACTCCGGAACATCGCCGAGCCGGACCGCCAGCGTTTCACCGGTCAGCGGCCGGACGTCGGCGACCAGTATCGCGGGGGTGTACAGCGCGCCGGACTCGGCCACCAGCGTTCCGTCAGGATCGATGATCGCCGACTTGCCCGTGGTGGCGACCTGCAGGACCGTGCGGCCGGTCTCGACCGCCCGCAGCCGGCTCATGGCGAGTTGCTGATAGGTCTCGGCCGTATGGCCGAAGGTCGCGTTGTTCGTCTGCACCACGAGGAACTGCGCCCCGGCCCGGACCGACGAGCGCACCAGGTCGTCGTAGGCGACCTCGAAGCAGATGACGTCGCCGAACGGCACCGGGCCGCCGCGCACCAACCCGTTCCCGGAACCGGCCACCATGTCGCTGGTCACCAGCTTGGCGGCGGGACTGACCCACTGCGCGATCGAGCGCAACGGGATGTACTCGGCGAAGGGCACCGGGTGGCGCTTGATGTAGGTGTCCCCCGGACCGGTGGTCGGCGACCACAGGATGCCCGCGTTGCGGC
>SCQZ01000133.1 GCA_004299665.1 Jatrophihabitans sp. | reverse complement strand
GCGTCCTGGCGGCCGGGGCGCCCGCGGTCGTCAAGAGGCCCATCGCCGGGACGGCCGCCGAGATGTGGGTCAGGCTCAACCCGACCCACTACCCCGAACTCGCGCAGCGGCACGTCCGGGGTATCCGCGAGCTGTGACGCGCTGACCTGCGCGAGCAGCCACCGGGCGATCTCCTCGCCGGCCGCCAGACCGCGTCCGCGGGTGCGGGCGACACCGGCGGCCGTCCAGCCCCGCTCGAACAGTTCTCCGTGCGACGGATGGATCGCCGCGTCCGCCGCCAGCAGCAGTTCCGCGTCCAGCAGCGAGTCCCCCGCCGCCACGATCCGTTCCGTACCCGCCCGCCGGGCGATCTCGGCGACGGCGTCGCCCTTGCGCAGCGCGGCCGGCACCCAGTAGATCCGGCGACCCTGCACCGATGTCAGCCAGCCGCGGCCGGCGGCCCACTCGGCCTCCTGCTCGGCGAAGCCGGCGGGCACCCGCCCGGGTTGCACGATCGCGCAGCAGAACAGCCCGTCGACATCCCGCAGCGCCACCGTCCACTCCGGCGCGCACCGACGCAGCACGCGGTGCCACACCCGCGCGAACGGGACGGCGTCCCGCAGCCGCGCTCCAACCCGGCGGGTCCAGGCCGGGTCCGGCGCGCCACCCTCGAGCAGCAGCCCGCCGTTCGCACCGACACCCCAGCGCGGCACCGGCCCGGGAAGCGACACCCGGGCCAGCTGTGCCGCCGTGCGCGTGCTGACCGGCACGAGGACCGACCTCGCGGCCAGCGTCGCCAGGACCGGGACGGCCGCCGCGGTGACGAAGGACACGGCACGGCCCTCGTGTACCTCCACGCACACCGGAGCGGCCATCGCGGGCCCGAGCCGCATCGCGCGCCGCGAGTAGATGAGCGTGCGGTCCAGGTCGGCCGCCACCAGCACCGTCACGAGCACCTCACCGGTTCGCGGCGGGCGCGATGATGCCGACGCAGCTGTAGGGCAGCCCCGGCAGGTACTCGACGGGCACGCCGCGCCGCGCGGCCAGCAACTCGACGTGGGCCAGGTCCGCCGCGCGATCCGGGCGGGCGAGCACCAGGCGCGGCACGCGGCGCAGCAACACCCGCGTGGTCTCCCCGACCCCGGGCTTGATCAGGTTCATGTCGGTGATGCCGTACCGCGCGCCGATGCGTCGCACCTCCCGCCAGCCGGTCCATGCCGGTGCGCGCCGGCCGTCGCGCACGGCCGGCCAGTCGCGCGCGACGTCCTCGGCCACGGCCGGGAAGCACGCGCAGATCGCGTCCAGGAACGTCGCGGACACGTCGGATGCGGCCAGGTGTGCGTAGTACTTCGCCCCGTGGAACTGGTCGGGCCGCAGCAGCGACCGGTTCAGGACGGTGCGGGACACGAGCCCGGAGACCGTGGAGTTCAGGCAGGCGGACGGGACGAGGAAGTCCTCCCGCGTCCCGAACGTGCGCGTGCAGGAGCCGGGATCGGCCAGCACGGCGAGATCGGGCACGAAGGCCGGGTGCGCGCGCAGGGCCGCCTCCAGTTCCCGCGCGATCGCCCCCTTGCCCGTCCAGCCGTCGACGAACACGACGCGGCGCGGGTCGTGCCGCTCGGCGAGGAACCGCAGCGCGAGCGCGTCGATGCCGCGGCCGCGCACGATGCTCAGCGTGTAGTGCGGCACCACCGCCCCGGCGGCGAAGTCCAGCCAGCGTCGCAGCAGGATGCCCACCGGCGTCCCGGCCCGCGCCAACGACGCCAGAACCACCCCCGGGCCGCGCTCGGCCATGATCAACTCGCCGACGATCCCCACCGTGCGGGCCACCCGGCGTGCGCCGGAGTTCAGCGACGCGGCGAACAGCCGCCGGTACTCCTCGTCCGGCTGGTACTCGACCGGCAGTGACTCGGCGTAGTGCGCGAGGCCGGCCTGGATCGCCGCCTCCCGGCGCTCCGCCGGAGCCTCGAGCTCGGCCCCGGACAGGTCGGTCAGCAGCCAGCCGACCTCGTCGGGGGCGTAGCTGCCGAAGGCGGGGCCGCGCAGCGGCTCGGGCAGGCTCACCGCCGCGGCCGCGAACACGGCAGGACGACCACGAGGACGCGCTCGCAGACGGCGGCCAGTGACTGCACCAGGCCGTCCGG
>SCQZ01000132.1 GCA_004299665.1 Jatrophihabitans sp. | reverse complement strand
CGACCCGCCAGCGGCCGATGTCGACTCGCTGCGGAGCGCGGCGGACCGGCTGTTCCCGGGTGGCGCGGGACAGCGACAGCGGCTGGCCGCGCTGGTGGCCGCCTGCCGGTGGTTCAGCGTGCTGGCCGGAGGGCCGGGCACCGGCAAGACCACGGCGGTGGCCCGGCTGCTCGCGCTGTTCGCGGCGCAGCCGGGTCGCCCGCCACGGGTCGCGCTCGCCGCGCCGACCGGCAAGGCCAAGGGCCGCCTGCAGCAGGCGACGGCGGCAGCGCTGGCCGAACTCGACCCCGCGGACGCGGCCCGGGTGGGGCACGTCGAGGCGGTCACGCTGCACCGGCTGCTGGGGGCCTCGCCACACACGAACCGGTTCCGCTTCGGGCCGGACAACCGGCTGCCCCACGACCTGGTCGTCGTCGACGAGGCATCGATGATCCCGCTGACCATGATGGCGCGGCTGCTGGGTGCCCTGCGCGACGACGCCCGGTTGGTGCTCGTGGGCGATCCGGACCAGCTCGCCTCGGTGGAGGCCGGCGCCGTGCTCGGTGACCTCGTCGCCCGCCCGGCGGCGCCGGGGGCGGCGCCGATCCCGGCCCTGGCCCGCGTCGCGGCCGCCGACCTCGACGCGCTCGACGAGGACGATCGCGAGGCGGCGCTGCAGCGGGGCGTGGTCCGGCTGCGCGAGGTGCACCGGTTCGTGCCGGCGATCGGCGATCTCGCCGACGCGGTGCGCCGCGGCGACGCCGAGGCGGCCCTCGCGCTGCTGCGCGCCGGCGGCGATCACGTGGAGTTCTGCGACCTCGAACCGACGCCCTGGGTGCCGATCCCCGCGCTGCGCGCGGACGTGGTCGATGCCGGCACGGTGCTCGCCGCGTGCGCCGCTGCGGGCGACGCGCGCGGAGCGCTCGCCGCCGCGGACTCCCACCGGCTGCTGTGCGCGCACCGCGAGGGGCCGGCCGGGATCGCGGCCTGGAACACCCGCGTGGAGCGCTGGATCGCGCAGGCGTTCCCCGGCTACGCGGCCGACCGCCCGTGGTACCTCGGGCGCCCGGTCCTGGTACTGGCGAACGACTACAGCACCGGGCTGTTCAACGGCGACTGCGGCGTCCTCGTCGACGGGGCGGACGGCCCGCGCGCCGCATTCGAGCGCGACGGGGCGGTCACGACCTTCGCGCCGTATCGCGTCGGCGGTGTGCAGACGGCCCACGCGCTGACCGTGCACCGCGCACAGGGCAGCCAGTTCGACGCGGTGACGGTACTGGTGCCCCCGCCGGGCTCGCGGCTGCTCGCACGCGAACTGCTCTACACCGCGATCACCCGGGCGAGGACGCGCCTTCGCGTCGTCGGCACGGCCGAGGCGGTGGCGGCGGCCGTGAGGACGCCGGTGCGGCGGGCCAGCGGGCTGCGGCTGCGCGACTGAGGCCGCCGGCTCCGGCCGTTCGTGCCGGCTCCGGCCGTTCGCGTCAGCCGCCGTTGGCGGCCGGGGCGAGCTCACCGGCCAGCCGGGCGGAGATCGTGCGCGCCGTGCCCGCGACCAGCGGCGCGACCCGCTCGAGCACGGTTCGCCCGACCGGCCCGCACAGCGAGATCGCCGCCACCGCGAACTCCCCGCCGCGCACCGCCGCCGCGACGCACGCGAAGCCGGGCACCGCCTCCTCCGACTCGAACGCGACACCGCGCCGTAACCGGATGCGTGCCAGTTCCGCGTGCAACGCAGGCAGTTCGCCGATGCTGCGCGCCGTGGTGCGCTCGAGCCGGCCCGCGGTCAGCTCGTCGACATCCTCCGGGGCCAGCCAGGCGAGCAGTGCCTTGCCGATCGCCGTGGTGTGCGCGGGCACCCGCCCGCCGACGCGGGACGGCAGCGCCGCCGCCACCGGTCCGCCCACCTTGTCCAGGTAGCGCACGTCCGCCCCGTCCAGTACTCCCAGGTGGGCCACCAGGCCGGTGCGCCAGCTCAGCTCCTGCACCAGCGGGACGGCCGCTGCCCGGATCTCCGCGACAGCCTGCGCACCGCCGAGCCGCAACGCGCGCTGCCCGACGGCGTACCCCGCGGTGGTGTGCGCCAGCCAGCCGACCCGCACGAGTTGATCCAGGATGCGATGGGTGGTGCTGCGGGGCAGCGCGGTGCGCGCGGCGACCGACTCCAGCGTGAGGGTGCCGCCGCCGGGTGCGAAGCAGTCCATGATCAGCGTGACCCGCTCGACCATCGAGGGCGGCAACGGGGCCGGCAGCGCGGTGCCGCCGGGGGTCGCGAGCTCCAGCATTCCCGCCTCCTCCGGCGCGATCGGGTGCTGGCCACAGACTAGTACGTGTTCTAGTTTTTGCAAGAACGTGTTCTAGTTTTTGCAAGAACGTGTTCTAGTTTTGCGGTGCCGGGCGGGGTGCGGGTCGTCCCGGTCAGTCGATCAGGCCGCGCTGGAACGCCACCCGGACAGCGGCCGCACGGTCTCGCACGCCGAGCTTCGGGTACAGGTGCAGCAGGTGGGTCTTGACGGTCGCCTCGGACACCAGCAGCGCGCGGGCGACCTCCTGATTGGTGCCGCCGTGCGCGATCGCGGAGAGCACCTGCAGTTCCCGCTGGGTCAGGGCGGCGGTGCGGCCACGCTCGACCAGGGCGCGGGCGGCGCTGGGCGCCAGGACGCTGTGCCCGGCGGCGGCCCGGAGCACCGCCTGCACCAGTTCGGTGCGCGAGGTCGCCTTGAGCAGGTAACCGTCCGCGCCGGCGTCGACGGCGGCGTGGATGTCGCGATCGGTGTCGTAGGTGGTGAGGACCAGGATCCGCGGCCGGGTGCGGTGGCCGGCGCGCAGTTCGCGGATGGCGCCGACCCCGTCGCCGCCGGGCATCCGCAGGTCCATCAGCACGAGGTCCGGATCGGTGGCCCGCACCACCGCCACGGCCTCCCGGCCGCCGGCCGCCTCGCCGACGACCGTCGTGCGCGGGTCCTGCTCGAGCATGCCCCGGATGCCGTCACGCACCACGGGGTGATCGTCGACGACGACGATGCGGATCGCTGCGGCACCGCCCGGTCCGGTGCCGTTCATCCGGGCACCGCCGCGCTCACGACGCACCCGGCTCCCGGTTCGGACTCGACGGCCAGCGAGCCACCGGCGAGCCGCAGCCGCTCGGTCATGCTCGACAGCCCGTGCCCGCCTGCCGCGGACGGACGCCGCCCCGCGGCGGTGTCGAACCCGCGCCCGTCGTCGTGCACGTCGAGCAGCACCTCGTCGTCCAGGTAGTCCAGGCTCACCGCGACCCGGCGGGCACCGGCGTGCCGGGCCGCGTTCGACAGCGCCTCCTGCGCCACTCGCAACAGCGTCGCGTCCGCCGCGGTGGGGCGCGGGCTGCCGGACACCGTGAGCTCGGCGCAGACGTGGTTGACCGCTCCCCATTCCCGCACGAGTACCGCCATCGCCTCCGGAAGGTCAGCGTCGTCCAGCGCGGGCGGCCGCAGTGCGTTGACCGCACGCCGCGCCTCCGTCAGGCTCTGCCGGGCCAGCGCCTTGGCGTCGTCGACGCGGCGGCGGGTGCGGTCGTCGGCCAGGTGCGCGTCCTCGATCGCCTCCAGCTGGGTGACGACCGCGACCAGCCCCTGCGCCACGGTGTCGTGCAGGTCCCGCGCCAGCCGCGCGCGCTCCTCGCGCACCCCGGCGGTGCGCGCCTGGTCCAGGAGTTGCTGCTGCAGGTCGGCGTTGCGCTGTTGCTCGGCCAGCAGCCGCCCGGTGATGGCGTTGCGGCGCAGCACCGCCTCCTCGCGGCGGTTCGCCATGCCGATGGACACCAGCCCGATGGTGACGTCGAGGGCGAACAGCCCGGCCGTGAGCGTCCCGTTGCGCGACAGCAACGCGAAGCCACCCACCTGGACGGCCGTCATCAGCACGCTCGACCCCGCGATCGTGCCGAGCAGCAACGGCCCGGTGAAGAACGTCCCGCAGATCATGGAGTGCGACCAGACGACGATCCCGCCCAGCGGGCTGAGCGCGATCACCGCCGCGCTGAGCCCTCCCTGGCCGGCCAGTGCCAGCAGCCGGCGCCACAGCGGAGCCAGGTCCCACGTCAGCCACCACTCGATCCAGCCCCACAGCGCGCCGGTCAGCCCGGCCGCCGCGAGGTGCGCGGCGACGCCGCCGCCCATCGTCACCTGGCCGAGCACGAGGCCGACGGCCAGCAGCGCCCGCAGCACCCACGGCGCCAGCACGATCGAGAACACGGTGTCCGGCCACACCATCTGCGGGCGGTCCCGCAGCCAGCGCCCCTGCGGCTCCCAGGCCGGGACGCGCCGCCACAGCGAGTAGCGCGGGAGCTCGACGCCCTCCGGCCACGCGGCCGCGGCGCCGTCCTGCGTCAGCGTCGTCGCAACCGCCATGACCGTCATTGTCGCGCCCCGTCCCGCCCGTGCCTCACTCCCAGCTGAACAGCCGCACCGCGGCGAGCGACATCGCCGCACCCCACCCGGCGAGCACAGCCAGGTGCAGCGCGGTCGGCCAGCTACCGACCGCCGCGTCGGTGAGCGACTGGGCCCCCGCGCCGCTGGGGGTGAAGTCCGAGATGTGCCGCATCCACCCGGGCATGTTCGGCCGCTGCACCCACAGCCCCGCGAAGAACTCCAGGACGAAGAACAGCAGCGTGCCGAACCCGGCGGCCACCTTCGCGTTGCGGAACAGGCTGCCGATCAGCAGACCCATGCCGAGCAGCGCCCACGCGGACAGCAGGTAGGCCAGCGCGAACCCACCCACGTTGCCCGGCCACGACGCACCCACCAGCGCGGGGACCACCGTCATGAGAAGCGTGCACCCGACGGACACGATCAGCGTGAGCGCGAGTTGCGCGAACAGCAGCAGCGCCGGGGAGGCCGGGGTGGTGCGCAGCCGCTTGAGCACCCCCATCTCGCGGTAGCGGGTCAGCACGTCCGGCAGCGATTGCACCGCGAGCAGCGTCAGCGCGAACAGCACGAGGATCGGCTGGTAGACGTGGAAGAAGCTCAGCCCGCCGAAGGCCTTCGAGGGCTCGCGGATCGACGGGATGCAGGCCAGCACGATCGCCGCCGCGACCGGCAGGATCGTCGACCAGATGACCACGCCGGGGTTGCGGGCGAGCAGCCGAGCCTCGCTGCGCAGCATCGCACGCACGGCGCCGGCGGGGGCGGACCGCGGCGCGACGGCGGGCGGCGCACCGGGGCGTAGGACGCTCATGAGGATGCTCCCGCCGGTGTCGTTGCGGTTGCGGTCTCGCGACCGCCGTCCGGGGGATCGTCCGGGTCGTCCTCGTGCCGGGTCAGTGCGACGAAGGCGTCGTCCAGGCTCGGCTGGTCCACCCGCAGCCGGCTCGCCGTGATGCCCCGCTCGTGCAGGGCGATGATCACGGCGGCGGCGACGTTGTCCGTCCCGGTCACGACGATCCGATCACCGGCCCGCGTGGCCGCGTGGACGTCCGCGAGTTCCTGCAGGTCGGGCAGGTCGACCGTCGCCGACGGCACGAAGCTCATCCGCTGGTCGGCGACCACGCCGGCGGCCAGGGCCTCGGGGGTGTCCGCCGCGATGACGCGACCCCGGTCGATCACGACCACGCGGTCGCACAGGCGCTCGGCCTCCTCCATGAAGTGCGAGACCAGCAACAGCGTGACCCCGGTACCGCGCAGGTCCTCCAGCAGCCCCCATACCTCCCGCCGGGCGGCCGGGTCGAGCCCTGTCGTCAGCTCGTCCAGGATCGCCACGCGGGGGTTGCCTATCAGCGCCAGCGCGACCGACAGGCGCTGCTTCTGGCCGCCGGAGAGCTTGGCGAAGTAGGTGTTGCGCTGCTCGATCAGGCCGAGCCGCTCGGCCAGTTCGCGCCAGTCGCGGGGGCGGGCGTAGAAGCTTGCGTACAGCTCCAATGCCTCGGCCACTGTCTGCTTGTCGGGCAGCCGGGACTCCTGCAACTGCACGCCGAGGGCCTCCCGGAACGCGGTCCCCTCCCGGCCCGGGTCCATCCCGGCGACCGAGATCGTGCCGGCATCCGGGCGCCGCAGCCCGGCGATGCACTCCACCGTGGTCGTCTTGCCGGCGCCGTTCGGGCCGAGGATGCCGAAGATCTCCCCGTCCTCGACCGACAGCTCGATCCCGTCGACGACCGCCCGGCCGCCGTACACCTTGCGCAGTCCGCGCACGTCGATCATGGGCATGGGCCTACGGTCGCAGATCCGCGCCGGGCGCCACGTCAACCGGGCGGACAGGCGGTCATCCACCGATCGGTGGATGATCGCCGCCCGGTACCGCAGGCCCCTGCAGCGGCGGCACACCGTCGAGCAGCGCCCGGCTGCGTACCCGAGAGGGGCGCCGGCCGACCTGCACGAACCACTCGTGCCCCAGCACCGCGCGAAACGCCGGCGGGGGCAGCCGCAGCAGCCAGGCCAGCAGCCGCTCCTGGTCCCCGCCGACGGCCTGGCTGGCGTGGGCGTGCATCGCGAGCCGCTTGGCGGCCGCGTAGCGACCGACCGAGACGGTGTGGGTGATCTCGCCCGGTGCCGCGAACGCGGCGCGCAGCCGCTGCGACCGGTACTGCGGGTCGTGCGGGAGGAAGGGCCGCGCCGCGACCAGCGCGGCGCGCAGGAACCGGCGGTCGATCGTCGCCTCCAGCAGGACGGCGACGCCCGCGATCTCGGCGGCTCGCCGCGCGACGCGGTGCACCTGACGATGGTCGGGGTGGCCGTAGCCGCCGGCCGCGTCGTAGCCGCACAGGACGTCGGCTCGCGCATCGACGAGCAGTTGCGCCAACCGCGCCGCGACCGGCTCGACCGGCACCCGGGAGAACGCGCCCGGCCGGGGCGCGGCCTCGTCCATGCCGGAGTCCGGATAGCCCAGGCGCACCACCTCCCGGCAGCCGAGCAGGTCCGCGGCGCGGCCGAGTTCGCGGTGCCGGACCGGGCCGAGTTCGCGCGCCGCCTCCCGGTCGGTGAGCCCTGCCTCGCCGTCGGTGGCGGTGACGATCAGCACCCGATGCCCCTCGGCGGCGAGCCTGGCGATGGTCCCGCCGGTGAGCAGCACCTCGTCGTCCGGGTGCGCGTGGAAGAAGACCACCGTGTGCCGGGGCACGGCCCCGCCCCCCGAACGCGGCCCCGGCAACCTCATGCCTGCGCGGGCAGCAGACCGCGCTCGGGGTGGGCCTCGGCCCGGTCCTGGTAGAGGTCGTCCCAGCGCGGCAGCACCCGTTCCCAGGTCGCCTCGACCGGGTACGCCTGCGCCGCCTGCCGCATCCGCGACAGTTCGGCCGGGTCGGTGGCGAGCCGGGCGAGGGCGGCGGCGAGGGCGCGGTCGCTGGGCAGCAGCCGCCCGTTGCGTCCGTCCTCGACGAAGTCGCCGATCCCGGTGCCCGACCGCGCGAGCACCGGCAGTCCGGCGCAGAGCGCCTCCAGCGCGGCGATGCCGAACGACTCCCGGGTCGCCGGTGCGAGGTACACGTCCGACGCGGCGTGCAGCGCACGGATGTCCGCACGGTCGAGCGGCCCGGTCAAGGTGATCCAGTCCAGTCCCGCCGCCGCGAGCCTGCGCTGCAGCGAGGCGCGCTGCGGGCCGTCGCCGACCATCACCACCTGCAGGCGAACCGAGCGGGGCACGATCTCGCGCGCAGCGACGACGGTCCGGATCAGGGCCGTCGGCCGTTTCCGGGCGGCGAGCCGCCCGACCGTGATCACCCGCAACTCCGAGCCGTCGCCGGGCGCCGCTCGGGGACCGGCCCATTCAGCGGGGTCGACCGCGTTCGGCACCACGGCGATCGGGGCACCGGGGCCGATCCCGCGGCGCAGCGACCGCGCCGCGACCGTGCTCACCGCGGACCATCGCAGCGGCCACCGCCGCGCCCCCAGCACCGCGTGCGCGGCACGGAAGATCCCGGTCGCCTCGGCCAGCAGCGAGTGCAGCGTGAACACCGTCGGGACCCCGGTGCGACCGCTGTCCATCGCGGCGGCGAAGGCCAGCGGCGAGAACGTCGAGGCGTGCACGTGGACGGCGTCGAAGCCGCGCGCCTGGAAGGCTCGCAGCCCGAGCCAGGTGGTCTCGTAGCGGATGCGCGTCGATCCGCTGCCCGGCCTCGCCCTGGGCCGCACGACCTCGCGGTCCCCGGTCGCCTCCACCCCGGCCGCGACGGAGGTGAACACCGTGACGTCATCGCCGCGACCTCGCTGTCGCGCGGCCAGGTCGTGGACCTGGCGCTCGATCCCGCCCATCCGCGGCGGGTAGCAGTCGGTGATGTGCGCGATCCTCATCGAGGTGAACCTGCCATGACCGCGCCCCTTCACGCCGGCGGTCGCCCTCGGGTCAGGCCCGGCCGGTTCACCGTCCGCGGAGAGCGTTTCTGTCACCGTACCTTTGCACCGAGACGTCGAGGAGGAGGAGCGGCCGGTGACCACAGGCATGATGGTCGTCCTGCTCGCGCTGGGCGCCGCTACCGCCTTCGCCGCCTCCGGGTCGCTCAAGCACGTCAGCGCCGGGGAGGTCCCGGACGCGCAGACGCTCCGGCTCGGCGCAATCGCGCGCTTCGCGCGGGCGACCCTCGTCCATCGGCTGTGGATCGCCTCGCTCGCCTGTGACGCGGTCGGAGTGGGACTGCAGGCGGTCGCGCTCCACTTCGGCCAACTCGCCGTCGTGCAGCCGGTCCTGATCTGTGCCCTGCCGATCACACTGGTCGTGCGCGCCCGCTTCGACCACCACCAGATCCGACGCGTCGACGTCGCCTGGTCCGTCGTGCTGACCGCCTCCCTGGCCGGGTTCCTGGCCGTCGGCCTGGCCGGCCGGCCGCCGCATCCGCAACCGGTCGACCAGGGCCCCGCGTACATCGCCGCCGGTGTGGGGCTCGTTGCCGCCGTCGCGTGCGTCGAGATCGCGCGACGGCAACGCTCACCCAGGCCCGCCGCCGCCCTCGTCGGGGTGGCCGTCGGCACGATCTACGCGGGCACCGCGGCGCTGCTCAAGGCCGTCACGGACATCCTCGCCCGCGATCCGGTCACGGTCCTGGCCAGCTGGCAGCTGTACGTCGTCATCGTGCTCGGCGCCACCGGCCTGTTGCTGGGCCAGCTCGCCTTCCAGGCCGGACCGATCACGGCCAGCCTCGCCGCCACCTCCACCGTCGATCCGCTCGCGAGCATCGTCATCGGTGTCGTGGTGTTCGACGAGCGGCTCGGAACGGGTCCGGCGCACGGCGTGGTCCTGGCCGCCCTGCTCGCCGTGCTGGCCGTCTCCGCCATCCAACTGGCGCGGCCGGCCGCCGAATAGGGCGGCGCTGTACGGGCCCACTGTGGCAGGATTCCGGGGCCTGCAGCTCCCCCGACCGTACTCGAACCGGTAAGCCCGAGAGATCATCTAGGGGGTTCCCGTCCCGTTTGGGTTACTGGTAGGGGCCCGCTACGCTGCCCGCAACCATAAGGGGAAGTTATGAAGACAACGGCTGCCCTTGCAGCGGTGCTCGCGGCGCTGCTATTCGCTGGGTGCAGCAGCACCCCTGCGCACGCGCCGATGTCCCGAGCGCCGATGCCGACCTTCACCGGCACGCGGACAGTCCCCGCGCCGGCGCCGCCCCCGCAGAGCGTCGCCCCGGTGCCGACGTTCACGGCCGAGTCGGTCATGGCCTACCTGGACACCGCGAACGGCGAGCGGACCTTCCAGGACGCCTGCAACGCGTCGGGCGCCCCCGACCCGAGCCTGTGGCAGTGCTGGTTCGACAAGATCGAGCCGTACAACAAGAAGTGGTTGAAGGTGTACCTGACGACCGACGGGAGCTACAGCCGCTCGGAGCAGAAGGCGCTGGCGAAGCAGGCTGGGGCCTGGTTCCGGAACTTCCTGGCCGACTACTCGCCGAAGATCACGACGTTCGTGGTGTACGTCAACGGCGTCGATTCGGGAACCGCCTACGCGGGGTAAAGGGACGATCTTGCAAGTGTCTAGTCCCCCTTGCGTTTGACTCTCTAGCCCCCCTAGACTTATTCTCATGGTCAAGCCGATGAGGTACCGCGAGATCGAGGCCGCTCTCCTTCGCAACGGATGCAGGTGGACCGACAGCAAGGGGGATCACGTGAAGTGGTACTGCCCGTGCGGCCGACACAGCGTCCCCGTCGACACCGCGCGCACGATCTCCCCGGGAGTCGTCCGCGACATCATCAAGAAGCTGGCTTGCCTGCCGGAAGGATGGCTGCAATGAGCACGTGGACCGTGCACGCCAAGCGCTGGGAACTCGGCTGGGAACTGCACATCGACGACACCGGGGTGACCCAGGCCCGCACGCTGGCGGTCGCCGAGCGGCAGGCCCGTGACTACCTCACGCTGCTGCTCGATCGCGACGTGTCCGGCGATGAGGTCGTGATCGTGCCCGAGTTGGGTTCCAGGCTCACCGAGGAGGTCCGCGAGGCTCGGCGCGCGGTCGCCGAACTGGCTGAGCGTCAGCGGACGGTCGCGGCATTGTCACGCTCGGTGGCGCGCGAGTTGCACGACATCGGCCTCGCCGGTTCGGAG
>SCQZ01000131.1 GCA_004299665.1 Jatrophihabitans sp. | reverse complement strand
ACCGGCCAAAGGTGAGAATCACAAGGGAGCGTCGATGGCCGGCGGGCTCGAGGCGGTGCGGCAGATGATGGCCGACGACGAGGCATCGCGAGCCCTCGGCATCGAACTCGCCGAACTCGCCGAAGGGCGCGCCGTCGCGCGGATGACGGTCCGCGCCGACATGGTCAACGGCCACGACATCGCCCACGGCGGATTCCTCTTCTCGCTCGCCGACACCGCGTTCGCGTGCGCCTGCAACAGCTACGGGCCGGCGACCGTAGCCTCGGGTGCGGAGATCACCTTCCTGCGGCCGGCCGCCAGGGGCGACGAGCTCAGTGCCGAGGCCGTGATGCGCGCGTCGTACGGCCGATCGGGTATCTGCGACGTCACGGTGCGGCGCGGGGACACCGTGGTCGCGGAGTTCCGCGGCCGCAGCCGGCAGCTGCGCACGCCGTGAGCGAGGGACGGGTCGCGGACCGCGCCGCCGGCCCCGCGGCGCGCCGCGGCCGGCCCGGCTACGACCTCGCCGGGCTGCTGGCCGTGGCCGTCGAGGTGTTCAACGAGCGCGGGTACGACGGCACCACCATGGAGGACCTCGCGCAGCGCCTGGGCATCGGCAAGTCCGCGATCTACCACCACGTCGCGGGCAAGGAGGAACTGCTGCGGCTGGCTCTGGACCGCGCGCTCGACAGCCTGTTCGCCGTCGCGGACCGGGTCCGTGCCCTCGACGCCCCCGCGATCGACCGGCTCGAGGCCCTGGTCCGGGGCAGCATCGCGGTCCTGCAGGCCGAACTGCCCTACGTCACGCTGCTGCTGCGGGTCCGGGGCAACACCGGGACCGAGCGGTCCGCGCTGGCCCGGCGGCGGGCCTTCGACCGCTACGTCGCCGAACTGGTGCGGCAGGCCGAGGCGGACGGAGACGTGCGTCCCGACGTCGACCCGCTCGTCACGGCGCGTCTGCTGTTCGGCCTGGTGAACTCGCTGGCCGAGTGGTACCGGCCGGGGCGGCACGGCGGGACCGGAGCCGATTCCTCACTGGCCGATGCCGTCTGCGCCGTGGCCTTCGACGGCCTGCGGCTGCCCGCTGCCGCCCGGGAGTGACCCGGCGAACGGAGCTGACGCGCGCTGCCGGCGGTCGTCACAGCCCGTGCCGCCGGGCGACCAGTAGCTCGAGCGCGGAGCGGGGCAGTACCCGCCGCAGCCCGAACACCAGCGGAGCGTTGCTGCCGACCGCGTACAGCGGCCTCGGCCGGCGGGCCCGGATCGCGGTCATGATCGTGCCCGCCACCCGCTCCGCGGAGATGCCCTGCGCCTCGTTCGCGTCCAGGTGCCGCAGCATGGTGTCGTACCCGTCCCGGTACGGCGAGCCGTCCGCGCAGTAGTGCGTCCGCCGCTCGCTGATGCCGGTGTTGACGGACCCCGGTTCGACGGTGCTCACGCCGATCCCGAACGGTGCCAGTTCGCGCCGCGCGGACATCGCGAACCCCTTCACGGCCGCCTTCGAGGCCACGTACGAGCCGCGGTACGCCAGCGGGAAGCTGGCCAGCATCGAGCCGACCATCACCACCCGGCCGTAGCCGCGGGCCCGCATGCCGGGCACCAGCAGTTGCGTGAGCCGCACCGCGCCGAAGACGTTGACCCGGAACAGCCGCTCGATCGCCTCGGGCGGCAGTTCCTCCAGCGGCCCGCTCTGGCTCTCGCCGGCGTTGTTCACCAGAACGTCGACGTCCCCGGCGGCGGCCGCGCACGCCTCGACGCTCGCCGCGTCGGCGAGATCGAGGGCGAGCAACTCCACCCCGGGCACGGCCGCCCCCGGCGTCCCGGGGCGGCGGCTCGTCCCGAACACCCGGTATCCCTGGGCGACCAGCGCCCGCGCCGTGGCCGCCCCGATGCCCGACGAGGCCCCGGTGACCAGCGCGGTGCGCATCTACAGCGCCTTCGCGACGGCCCGCCCGGCGGTCCGGCCCGAGAAGATGCAGCCGCCGAGGAAGGTCCCCTCCAGCGCGTTGTAGCCGTGCACGCCGCCGCCGCCGAAACCGGCGACCTCCCCGGCGGCGAACAGCCCGTCGAACACCGTGCCGTCCGGCCGCACCACCTGCGAGTCCAGGTTCGTCTCGATCCCCCCGAGCGTCTTGCGGGTCAGCAGGTGCAGTTTCACGGCGATGAGCGGTCCGTGGGCGGGGTCGAGGAACCGGTGCGGCCTGGCGACGCGGGTGATCGCGTCCGGGCGGTAGGCGCGGGCGTTGCGGATCGCCATCAACTGCAGGTCCTTGGAGTAGGCGTTGGCGACCTCCCGGTCGTGCGCCCGCACCTCGCGCTCGACGACGGCGTGGTCCAGGTGCCCACCGCCGGCGATGGCGTTCATCCCCTCGACCAGGCCCCGCAGCGTCGGGCGGACGACGAAGTCCGCACCGTGGTCCAGGAACGCCTGGACCGGGCCGGGTGCCCCCTTCGCCGCGCGGGACCTGAGCAGCAGCTTGACGTCCTTGCCGGTGATGTCGGGATTCTGCTCGGAGCCCGAGAGCGCGAACTCCTTCTCCACGATCGTGCGGGTGAGGACGAACCACGAGTGGTCGAAGCCCGCCCGGGTCAGGTGCCCCAACGTGCCCAGCGAGTCGAAGCCCGGGAAGAACGGGGCGGGCAGCCGCCGCCCGGTCGGGTCCAGCCACAGCGACGACGGGCCGGGGATGATGCGGATCGCGTGGTCGGGCCAGATGGGGTCCCAGTTGCGGATCCCCTCGGTGTAGTGCCACATGCGGTCCCGGTTCACCAGCGACGCCCCGGCCCGCTCGGCGATGCCGATCATCCGCCCGTCGACGTGCGCCGGCACGCCCGTGATCATCTCCTTCGGGGCCGGACCGAGCCGGTCCGCCGGCCAGTTCTCACGCACCAGGTCGGCGTTCCCACCGATCCCCCCCGAGGTCACGACCACGGCCTGGGCCCGCAGCTCGAACTCGCCGACCACCTCGCGGTTGCTGGCCACCCCGCGCGGTGCCCCGTCCGGCGCGAGCGTCGAGCCACGAACTCCGACGGCCGCGCCGCCCTCGACCAGGATCTCGTCGACCCGGTGCCGGTACGCGAACCCCACCAGCCCGCGCCCGGCCGCCTCCAGGACCGGGTCGCGGAACACCCGCATCACCTCGGGGCCGGTGCCCCAGGCGATGTGGAAGCGGGGCACGGAGTTGCCGTGTCCGGTCGCCGTGCCGCTGCCGCGCTCGGCCCACCCGACGTTGGGCAGGAACTTCAGCCCGAGGCCGCGCAGGTAGGCGCGCTTCTCGCCCGCCGCGAAGGCGACGTATGCCTCGGCC
Source organism: Jatrophihabitans sp. (assembly GCA_004299665.1). Lineage (GTDB taxonomy): Bacteria > Actinomycetota > Actinomycetes > Mycobacteriales > Jatrophihabitantaceae > FW021-bin43. Next base: position 3,035 of record SCQZ01000131.1, on the reverse strand, counting down.
CACTGGCGCGGCCAGTGGTCCTCGCGCTCGCGGTCGAACCCGGCCGAGCCGAACCAGTCCGCCAGGGCGAGGTCGTACGAGTCCTTGATCCCCGTCCGGCGCTGCTCGGGCGAGTTCACGAGGAACAGCCCGCCGAGCGACCAGAACGCCTGCCCGCCGAGGTTGGCCTCGCCCTCCTGCTCGACGACGAGCACCCGCCTGCCGGCCCGCGTCAGTTCGTAGGTGGCGACCAGGCCTGCCAGCCCGGCCCCGACGACGATCACATCCGTGTCGTTCACGGGATCTCCTCGCTGTAGGACTCCAGCACCGCGCGGAACAACTGCTCCCGGCGCCGCCGGACGGCACGGCTCCCGGGTCGGAGCAGCACCTGGGCCGCCGTGCCGTCATGGATCGCGACCAGCGCGTGCCCCAGAGCGGTCCGGTCCCTCACCCGACGCCCCGCCCGGGCGAGGGCGGTCGCGACGATGGGGACGACCGTGCGCTGGATCGCCTCCTCGCGCGCGGCCATCGCCTCGCGCAGCGCGGGGTTGCGCAGCGCGTGCGCGGTGAACTCCAGGCTCACCCGGAACCAGGCGTCGTCGACGGGGATGGCACGCAGGACGCGGCGGATCATCTCGTCGGCGTCCGCGCTGTCGATGCCCTCCAACGCGGCACGCAGGTCGGCGAGCAGGTTCGCCGAGCGTTCCTCCCACATCGCCAGGAACAGTTCGTCGAGCGAGGAGAAGTTCGAGTAGAAGGCCCCCCGCGTGAAGCCCGCACGGTCGCAGACCTGCTCCACCGAGGCGCGGCCGAAGCCCTCCTCGGCGAAGACCGCGAAGGCCGCCGCCAGCAGCCGCGCGCGCGTCTCCGCGCGGCGCACGGTGATCCGGGCCGCAGTCATCTCGATACGGCACCGTATCCGATACAGTCGTGTATCCGCAACGCAGAGGCCCGCGGTGCCGGGTGGGAAGCGGCCCGTCCCACGCCAACCGGTGACGGCCGGGGGCCGTGGGCGGGCGCGGCGACGCGCACACGGGCCTGACCGCGTCGTGACCACGCCGTGACCCGCGCGCGGTTACGCTCGCGATCGTGCAGCCCGAGCGCGGCCTGGTCCTGGTGGTGGAGGACGAGGTGGCCATCGCCGACGTCATCCGCCGCAACCTCGCGCAGGCCGGGTACGGGGTCGTCGTCGCCGGCGACGGCCCGACCGCCCTGGCCGCGGTCGCGAAGCACCGGCCGTCGGCCGTCGTCCTGGACATCGGTCTGCCGGGGCTGGACGGCATCGAGGTGTGCCGACGGCTGCGCGCCGGGAACGACTGGACCCCGGTCCTGTTCGTCACCGCGCGCGACGACGAGATCGACCGCGTGCTGGGGCTGGAACTCGGAGCCGACGACTACGTCGTCAAGCCCTTCTCCCCGCGCGAGCTCGTCGCCCGCGTCGGCAGCGTCCTGCGCCGCGCGCGGGGGCCGCAGACCCCGGAGCTGCTGCGCGCCGCGGACCTCGCGGTCGACCCGGCGGAGCACCGCGTCTGGGTCGCGGACACCGAGGTCGACCTGACCGCGACCGAGTTCGACCTGCTGGTGTTCCTGCTCCGGCGGCCCGGGCGCGTCTTCGCGCGCGAGCAGTTGCTCAGCGAGGTGTGGGGGTATGCCGCCACGACCAGCACCCGGACGGTCGACGTGCACGTGGCGCAACTGCGCTCCAAGCTGCGCGAGGCCAGCCCGATCCGCACCGTGCGCGGAGTCGGGTACGCCGTCCGGCAGCAACGATGAGCCGGGCGTCCCTGGCGACGCGCATCGCGGCGCTGGGGATCGCGGTCGCGATCGTCACCGGCATCCTCGCCGGTGCGCTGGCGGTCGGGCTGATCGGCAGCGCGCAGCGCCAGAGTGCCAAGCAGACCCTGGCCCGGGTCGCGGGCGCCGCGGCCACCGCGGAAGACGCCGGCACCTTCGACCGCCCCCGCATCCGCGCCGTCCTGCAGGTGCTGCGGATGCGCGCCGCCGTGATCCCGCCGTCCGGGCCGCTGCCCGCGGGTGTTCGCATCCTGCGCCCGGCGCAGATCGCCGACGTCCGCGCCGGCGGCCGCGTCTCGACGACCGTCAGCATCGGCGGCCACGACACCCTCGTCGAGGCACGCCCGACCCGCGACGGCGGCGGCATCGTCGTGGTGCAGCGCATCGCGGACGCCACCGCTGCCGGCGCCCAGGCGATCCGCCGGACCCTGCTGGCGATCCTGGTGGGCGTTGCCGTGGCCGCCGGGCTCGGTGCGCTGGTCGCCCGCCGGATGGCCCGCCCGCTCAGGCGCACCGCAGCCGCCGCCCACGCGCTGGCGGCCGGCTCCCGTGACGTGACGCTGCCCCGCCGCGGGCCGGCGGAGGTCGTCGAGGTGGCCGACGCCGTGGGCGGCCTGGCGGACGCGCTGACCCGCGCGGAGGGGCGCCAGCGCGAGTTCCTGCTGTCCGTCTCGCACGACCTGCGCACCCCGCTGACCGCCATCACCGGCTACGCCGAGTCGCTGTCGCACGGCGTGATCCCGACCGGCGAGGTGGGCGAGGTGGGGGCAATCATGCTCGGCGAGGCCCGCCGCCTGGAGCGGATGGTGGCCGACCTGCTCGATCTCGCCCGCCTGGACGCCGACGAGATCACCGTGCAGTTCCTCGACGTCGACCTGGCCGTCCTGGTGCGCGAGGCCGCCTCGGCCTGGACGGGCCGGTGCGAGCAGGCCGGGATCGACCTGCGGGTCGAGGCGACGACCGCCCCGTGCCGCACCGATCCGCAGCGGCTGCGCCAGATCCTCGACGGCCTCGTCGAGAACGCGTTACGGGTCACTCCCGCGGGCGCGCCGATCGTCCTCGCCGCGCGCACGGACGGTGCCACCGCGGTGGCCGAGGTCCGCGACGGCGGGCCGGGGCTGACCGACGACGACCTCGCCGTCGCGTTCGAGCGCTCCGAGTTGCACCGGAGGTACCGCGGCCGGCGCGCGGTCGGCAGCGGCCTGGGGCTGGCCATCGTGCAACGCATCGCACATCGCCTCGGGGGCGGCGTCGAGGCCGGG
>SCQZ01000130.1 GCA_004299665.1 Jatrophihabitans sp. | reverse complement strand
GATGCCTCCGGCCTTGGCCCCCCGTGCGCTGGTCGAGAGCCGGGTGTGCTTCTTCACGCGGTTGACGCCCTCGACGACGACCCGGTTCGTCACGGGATCGGCCTCGAGGACCTTGCCCTTCACGCCCCGGTCCTTGCCGGCGATGACGACGACCTCGTCGCCCTTCTTGACCTTCATGCCGTTACCCCTGCCTCTTCGCGCGAGCGCTTATCGGTCGCTCCGCTCCTCGCTCGTTCCTCGCCGCGATGCCCACTCACAACACCTCGGGGGCGAGAGAGATGATCTTCATGAACTTCTTGTCGCGCAGTTCGCGCCCGACCGGCCCGAAGATGCGCGTGCCGCGCGGCTCACCGTCGTTCTTGATCAGAACGGCGGCGTTCTCGTCGAAGCGGATGTAGCTGCCGTCCGGGCGGCGCCGCTCCTTGACCGTGCGCACCACGACCGCCTTGACGACGTCGCCCTTCTTCACGCCGGCGCCGGGCAGCGCGTCCTTGACCGTGGCGACGATGATGTCGCCGATCCCGGCGTAGCGCCGACCCGAACCGCCCATCACACGGATGCACAAGATCTCCTTGGCACCGGTGTTGTCGGCGACACGCAGTCGCGATTCCTGCTGAATCACTTCGACTCCAGATCAGTCTGACCTCGACCAGTCCCGGGCTCGGCACCGGCTTGACCGAAGGTCGGTAGGTGGAACGTGGCCTTCACTTCGCCTTTTCGAGAACCTGCACGACGCGCCAGCGCTTGGTCGCCGACAGCGGCCGGGTCTCCATGATGAGGACCCGGTCGCCGACGCCGACCTCGTTGCTCTCGTCGTGCGCCTTGAGCTTGCTGGTGCGCCGGATGACCTTCCCGTAGAGGGCGTGCTTGACGCGGTCCTCGACGGCGACCACCACGGTCTTGTCCATCTTGTCGCTCACGACCAGGCCCTCGCGGGTCTTGCGGAACGAGGTGCGGGGCTGGCTCATGCGCTCACTTCACTTGCCTTCTCGGGAGCGACTGAGAGCCCGAGCTCACGCTCGTGCAGGATCGTGTAGATCCGCGCGATGTCGTGGCGGACGTCCCGCAGTCGCCGGTTGTTGTCCAGTTGTCCGGTGGCCATCTGGAAGCGGAGGTTGAACAGCTCCTCCTTCGCCTCCCGCAGCTTCGTCTCGAGCTCGTCGTCGTGGAGCTCACGCAGCTCCGCGTTCCGGGTGTTGCTCATCAGATGTCCCCTGCTTCGCGCTTGACGATGCGGCACTTCATCGGGAGCTTGTGGATCGCGCGGGTCAACGCCTCGCGGGCGACGGCCTCGTTGGGGTAGGCCAGCTCGAAGAGCACGCGGCCGGGCTTGACGTTCGCGATCCACCACTCCGGGGACCCCTTGCCCGAGCCCATGCGCGTCTCGGCCGGCTTCTTGGTCAGCGGCCGGTCCGGGTAGATGTTGATCCACACCTTGCCACCGCGGCGGATGCGCCGGTTGATGGCGATACGCGCCGACTCGATCTGGCGGTTCGTGACGTAGGCCGGCTCGAGGGCCTGGATGCCGTACTCACCGAAGGCCACCCGGGTGCCCCCGGAAGCAGCGCCGGACCGGCCGGGGTGGTGCTGCTTGCGGTGCTTGACCCTGCGCGGGATGAGCATGTCAGTTCTCCGTGCTCTCGCTGCCGTCCGCGGCAGCGCTCTCGGTTGCGGCATCGGCACCCGTGCCCGGCGCCTCGGCGGTGGCCGCCTCCGCCTCGGCGGTGGGCTCCGCCGCTGCGGTGCTCCCTACCTCGGCGGTGGTCTCCACCTGTGTCTCCGCCGCTGCGGTGCTCTCCACCGCGGCGGTGGTCTCCACCTGCGTCTCGGCCTCGTCGGCGACCGGGGGTGCCTGCAGGTCCTCGAGGACGGCCGGATCGGCGGGCGGCGCCGCGGCCTCGGCGGCCGAGCGCCCCGCATCGGTGCTGACGCCGGTGGTGCCCTGCGAGCCGGAGCGGCGCGGGCGGACCGGACCGCGCTCACGGCGCTGCCGCAGCGCCTCCGCCGCGGCCGCGGCCTCGCGCTCGGCCCGCGAGCCGGTCGGCACCTCACCCTTGTAGATCCAGACCTTCACGCCGATGCGCCCGAACGTGGTGCGCGCCTCGTAGAAGCCGTAGTCGATGTTGGCCCGCAGCGTGTGCAGCGGCACCCGGCCCTCCCGGTAGAACTCCGAGCGGCTCATCTCCGCACCGCCCAGACGCCCGGAGCACTGCACCCGGATGCCCTTGACGCCCTGGGCCTTGAGGGTGGACTGCATGCTCTTGCGCATCGCGCGCCGGAAGCTCACGCGGTTGGACAGCTGCTCGGCGACACCCTGCGCGACCAGCTGGGCGTCGGCCTCGGAGTTCTTGACCTCGAGGATGTTCAGCTGCACCTGCTTGCCGGTCAGCTTCTCCAGGTCGCCGCGGATGCGGTCGGCCTCGGCACCGCGGCGGCCGATGACGATGCCCGGACGCGCGGTGTGGATGTCCACCCGGACCCGGTCGCGGGTGCGCTCGATCTCGACCTTGGCGATGCCTGCCCGCTCCATGCCCTTGGACATGAGCTTGCGGATCGCGACGTCCTCCTTGACGTACTCCGCGTACTGCTTGTCCGCGAACCAGCGGCTCTTGAAATCGGTGCTGATGCCCAGCCGGAAGCCGTGCGGATTGACCTTCTGTCCCATCAGGAACGACGTCCCTTCTTGCCGGCGGGCGACTCGACGCTCTCGACCTCGACGGTGATGTGGCTGGTGCGCTTGCGGATGCGGTACGCCCGTCCCTGCGCCCGGGGGCGGAACCGCTTGAGCGTCGGCCCCTCGTCCACGTACGCGCGGGAGACGACCAGCGAGTCCGGGTCGAGCGAGAAGTTGTGCTCGGCGTTGGCGATCGCGCTCGCGAGCACCTTGGCGATCGGCTCGCTGGCGGCCTGCGGCGCGAACCGGAGCACCTCGAGCGCCCGGTGCGCGGGCAGGTCCCGGATCAGGTCGATGACCCGACGAGCCTTCATCGGGGTGACGCGCACGTGCGTCGCCCGCGCGAACGCGGTACGCACCTGCTCGGTCTGTGGGCTGCTCATCTGACGGTCCTCATCTCCCGGGGTCCGCGCCGGGTGCTCGAGCGAAGCGAAGAAAACATGGTGGGGGCTAGCCTCTCCGCGACCGGCGGTCGTCCTTGACGTGCCCCTTGAAGGTGCGCGTCGGGGCGAACTCGCCCAGCTTGTGCCCCACCATGCCCTCGGTGACGAACACCGGGACGTGCTTGCGGCCGTCGTGGACGGCGATCGTGTGCCCGAGCATGTCGGGGATGATCGTCGAGCGCCGTGACCATGTCTTGATCACATTCTTGGACCCCTTGTCGTTCTGGTCGTCCACCTTCTTGAGCAGGTGGTCGTCGACGAAGGCGCCCTTCTTCAGCGAGCGTGGCATGCCGGATTACCTCTTCTTGTTCGTCTTGCGGCGGCGGACGATCAGCTGGTCGCTCGCCTTGCGGCGGCGCGTGCGCCCCTCGGGCTTGCCGTTCGGGTTCACCGGGTGACGGCCACCGGAGGTCTTGCCCTCGCCGCCGCCGTGCGGGTGATCCACCGGGTTCATGGCCACGCCACGCACCGAGGGGCGCTTGCCCTTCCAGCGCAGCCGGCCGGCCTTGCCCCAGTTGATGTTGCTCTGCTCGGCGTTGCCGACCTCGCCGACGGTGGCGCGGCAGCGCACGTCGACGTTGCGGATCTCGCCGGAGGGCATGCGCAGTTGGGCGAAGGGCCCGTCCTTGGCGACCAGTTGCACGCTGGCACCGGCCGAGCGGGCTATCTTCGCCCCGCCGCCGGGCCGCAGTTCGATCGCGTGGACGACCGTGCCGACCGGGATGTTGCGCAGGGGGAGCGCGTTGCCCGGCTTGATGTCGGCGCGCGGCCCGTTCTCGACCGTGTCGCCCTGCTTGAGCAGCCGGGGTGCGAGGATGTAGCGCTTCTCGCCGTCGGCGTAGTGCAGCAGCGCGATCCGGGCGGTGCGGTTCGGGTCGTACTCGATGTGCGCGACCTTGGCCGGGACGCCGTCCTTGTCGTCCCGCCGGAAGTCGATCACGCGGTAGGCCCGCTTGTGGCCGCCGCCCTGGTGCCGCGTGGTGATCTTGCCGGTGTTGTTGCGGCCGCCCTTGTTGTGCAGCGGGCGCACCAGTGACTTCTCCGGGGTGTCACGGGTGATCTCGGCGAAGTCGGCCACCGAGGCGCCGCGGCGCCCGGGGGTCGTCGGCTTGTACTTGCGAATAGCCATCGATCAGCCAATCTGTCCGAACACGTCGATGCGGTCGCCGTCACGCACCGTGACGATCGCGCGCTTCACGTCGCGGCGCTTGCCGTAACCGAACCGGGTGCGCTTGCGCTTGCCCTGCCGGTTGAGGGTGTTCACATCGAGGACCTTGACGTTGAACACCTTCTCGACCGCGATCTTGATCTGGGTCTTGTTGGCCTGCGGGTGGACGTCGAAGGTGTACTTGTTCTGGTCCAGCAGGCCGTAGCTCTTCTCCGAGATGACGGGGGCGAGCAGCACGTCGCGGTGGTCGTCGAACATCAGGCCTCCTCGGCGGCAGCCGGAACATCGGCATCGGCGGCCGGAACATCGGTATCGACATCGACCTCGCCGCTGGTGGCCGCACCCTTCGCCGTCCGGCCCCTGGCCGGTCCGGCGAGGAACGCCTCGAGCGCACCCTGGGTGAACACCACGTCGTCGCTGATCAGCACGTCGTAGGTGTTCAGCTGGCCGGGGTCGAGCAGGTGCACCGTCGGCACGTTGCGCAGGCTCTTCCAGGTGAGTTCGTCCGAGCGCTCGGCGACGACCAGCACGTTCTTCGCCCCGCTGACCTTCGCCAGCGTCTGCGCCGCAGCCCGGGTGGACGGGGCCTCGCCGCTCACCAGTGCGGACACAACGAAGACGCGGTCGGCGCGGGCCCGGTCGGACAGCGCGCCGCGCAGCGCGGCCGCCTTCATCTTCTTGGGCGTGCGCTGGTCGTACCGGCGCGGCTGCGGGCCGTGGACGACGCCGCCGCCGGTGAACTGCGGCGCGCGGGTCGAGCCCTGCCGGGCCCGCCCGGTGCCCTTCTGGCGGTACGGCTTCTTGCCGCCGCCGCTGACCTCACCGCGGGTCTTGGTGGCCGATGTCCCCTGCCGTGCCGCGGCCAGTTGCGCGACGACGACCTGGTGGATCAGCGCGATGTTGGGCTCGACGTCGAACACCTCGGCGGGCAGTTCGACGCTCGCCGCGTCGGCGGTGTCCTCCAGCGGACGCTGGACGGTGACGGTTGCCATGGTCCTCAGGCTCCCTTCGCCGCGGTGCGGACGAGCACGAGCGAGCCCCGGGGTCCGGGAACGGCGCCCCTGATCAGCAGCAGGCCGCGCTCGGCGTCCACCTTGTGGACGACCAGGCTCTGCGTCGTCTGCCGCTCGGCGCCCATGCGTCCGGACATCCGCAGGCCCTTGAAGACCCGGCCCGGGGTGGCGCAGGCACCGATCGAGCCGGGCTTGCGGTGGTTGCGGTGCGCGCCGTGCGACGACGACACGCCGGCGAAGCCGTGCCGCTTCATCACGCCCGCGGTCCCCTTGCCCTTGGTGGTGCCGGTGACGTCGACGTGATCGCCAGCCTCGAACGTGCCGAGCACCGTGATCTCGGTCCCGACGGCGTAGTCGGCGATCGCGTCGGTGCGCACCTCGGCGAGGTGGCGGCGCGGCGTGACCTCTGCCTTCTTGAAATGGCCGGCGACGGGCTTGGTCACCTTGCGCGGGTCGATCTGGCCGTAGGCGAGTTGGACCGCCGTGTACCCGTCGCGCTCCTGGGTGCGGATCTGGGTGACGACGCACGGCCCGGCCTTGACGACGGTCACCGGCACGATGCGGTTGTTCTCGTCGAAGACCTGGGTCATGCCGAGCTTCTCGCCCAGGATCCCCTTGGTTGCGTTAGCCATGACCCCTACTGGATGTTCACATCGACCGAGGCCGGCAGATCGATACGCATGAGCGCGTCGACCGTCTTCGGCGTCGGGTCGAGGATGTCGATGAGCCGCTTGTG
>SCQZ01000129.1 GCA_004299665.1 Jatrophihabitans sp. | reverse complement strand
CATGCTGGGCATGGAGCAGAAGCTCGACACGCTCTCGCCGGAGAAGACCAAGCGCTACATGCACAACTACAACTTCCCGCCGTACTCGACCGGTGAGACCGGCCGGGTGGGCTCCCCGAAGCGCCGCGAGATCGGCCACGGGGCGCTCGCCGAGCGGGCGCTGGTGCCTGTACTGCCCGGACGCGACGAGTTCCCGTACGCCATCCGCCAGGTGTCCGAGGCCGTCGGGTCGAACGGATCGACCTCGATGGGTTCGGTGTGCGCGTCCACCATGGCGCTGCTCAACAGCGGCGTGCCGCTCAAGGCACCGGTCGCGGGCATCGCGATGGGGCTGGTCTCGGACACGGTGGACGGCCAGACGCACTACGTCGCGCTGACAGACATCCTGGGCGCCGAGGACGCCTTCGGCGACATGGACTTCAAGGTGGCCGGCACCAAGGAGTTCGTCACCGCACTGCAACTGGACACGAAGCTGGACGGCATCCCGTCCGAGGTCCTGGCCGCCGCGCTCAAGCAGGCCCGCGAGGCGCGGCTGCACATCCTGGACGTCATGGCCGAGGCCATCGACGGCCCGGACGAGATGAGCCCGTACGCGCCGCGCGTGTCGGTCGTGCATATCCCGGTCGATAAGATCGGTGCGGTCATCGGTCCCAAGGGCGCGATGATCAACTCGATCCAGGACGACACCGGTGCGCAGATCACGATCGAGGACGACGGCACGATCTACGTGGGCGCGGAGGACGGCCCGTCCGCGCAGGCGGCGATCGACCGCATCAACGCGATCGCCAACCCGCAGTTGCCCAAGGTGGGGGAGCGGTTCCTGGGGACGGTCGTGAAGACGGCCGCGTTCGGGGCGTTCGTCTCGCTGCTGCCGGGCAAGGACGGGCTGGTGCACATCAGCAAGCTGGGACGCGGCAAGCGGATCGGCAAGGTCGAGGACGTCGTCAGCGTGGGCGACAAGATCCAGGTCGAGATCCTGGACATCGACCAGCGCGGCAAGATCAGTCTCGGCCTGGTCGACGAGGACGCCGCGGCGACCAAGGCCGAGGCTCCCGCCGAGGTCTGACCGCCGCCACACCACAACCCGGCTTCGAGGTTTCGAGGACGGTGAGACGCGCGGTGCGCGGTCCGCTGCGTGACCTGCCCGGCGAGGTGCGGGCCCTGGTCGTGGTCGGCTTCTTCGTGGCGCTCGGCTATGCGGTCGTCGCCCCGGACATCCCGCTGTTCGCCCGCGAGTTCGGGGTCAGCAAGACCGCCGCCGCCGCCGTCATCAGCGCGTTCGCCCTCATGCGCCTGGCGACCGCCCCGTTCACGGGCCGGCTGGTCGACTCCCTCGGGGAACGGGTCCTGCTGGCCACCGGGATCGCGGTCGTCGCGGTCTCGAGCCTGCTGGCCGGCTTCTCGCAGGCGTACTGGCAACTGCTGGTCCTGCGGGGCATCGGCGGTGTGGGATCGATCATGTTCAGCGTCAGCGCCGCGCAGATCCTCATCCGCGTCACGCCGAGCCACCTGCGCGGCCGCGCGCAGGGAGCGTGGGCCGGCTCGTTCCTGCTGGGGATGATCGCCGGCCCGGCCGTCGGTAGTGTGGCGGCCTTCTCGCTGCGCGCGCCGTTCTTCCTGTACGCGGGCACCCTGGCCGTGGCCGGTTCGATGGCGCTGTACACCCTGCGCAGGAGCGAGTTCGCCGCCCCCGGGGCCGACCCGGCGGCCGCCGCGGCGCCGCTCGCGCTGCGTGCGGCGCTGCGGCACCGCGCCTACGTCGCGGCCCTGGTCGCCGGGTTCGCCGGGGACTTCGCGATCGTCGGCACCCGGTCGGCGATCGTCCCGCAGTACGTCCCGGACCGGCTGCACCTGGGGCCGACCTGGGTGTACGTGGCATTCCTGGTGACCAGCGTCGTCAGCGGCGCGTTGCTGCTCCCGTTCGGCCGGATCGCCGACACCCGGGGCCGGCGCCCGCTCATGCTGGGCGGACTCGCGGTCGGCGCCGTCGGGTTCGTGCTGATCCCGTCGTTGCCGGTGACCGGCGGGCTGCTGCTGGGCATGGCCCTGCTGGGTGTCGCCGGGGCGGCCGATTCGGTGGCGCCGGGCGCGGTGGTGGGCGACGTGGTGGTGCGGCGCGGCGGCACGGTCGTCGCCGCGTTCCAGATGGCCGGCGACGTCGGTGCCGTGGCCGGCCCGCTCGTGGCCGGGTGGGTGGCGGACGCGCACGGCTACGGGGCGAGTTTCGTGGTGAGCGCGCTGGCGGCGCTGCTGCCGCTGCCCTTCGTGGCCCGGGCACCCGAGACGCTGGTCCGCCGTCCCGAACCCGCGCGCGCCGCACCCTGATGCGGCGGCGGGACGGCGGCGACCCCGCGGATGCCCGTGCCGCCAGGCCCTAAGATCGGCGGATGCCCCGCACCGCGCCCGTCCGCACCCTCACCCGGCGGCTGCCGGCCACGGGCGGCGGCCTGATCACCCGCTCCGTGCTGCCCGGCGGGCTGCGCGTGGTCACCGAGGCGATGCCGGGCGTGCGCAGCGCGAGCGTCGGCGTGTGGGTCCCCGTCGGCTCCCGGGACGAGACGCCGGCGTTGTCGGGGACCAGCCACTTCCTCGAACACCTGCTGTTCAAGGGGACCGCGACGCGCTCTTCCCTGGACATCGCCGCGGCGATGGATGCGGTCGGCGGGGAGTGCAACGCCTTCACCGAGAAGGAGCACACCTGCTACTACGCGACCGTCGTCGACCGGGACCTGCCGCTGGCCGTCGACGTCGTCGCCGACGTCGTGCTGCACGCCACGGTCGGCGCCCGCGACGTCGAGGTCGAGCGCGGCGTCGTGCTCGAGGAACTCGCGATGCGCGACGACGATCCCAGCGACCTCGTCCACGACGAGTTCGCCGAGGCGCTCTACGGCCAGGACCCCCTGGGCCGCTCCATCCTCGGCAGCGTCGCGTCGATCTCCGCGCTGACGCGCCGCCAGATCGCCGGCTACTACCGGCGCCGCTACAGCACCGAGGGCATGGTCGTCGCCGTCGCCGGCAACGTGAGCCACGCCGAGGTCCTGCGCCTGGTGCGTCGCGCGTTCGCGGGCGCGCTCGACGGCGTCGCGGAACCGCGACCGGTGCGGACCGGCCCGCTGGACCCCTCGGCCGCCCCGGTCACCCCGATCCGGGTCGTCGGCGACGACACCGAGCAGGCCAACATCGTG
>SCQZ01000128.1 GCA_004299665.1 Jatrophihabitans sp. | reverse complement strand
CGCGGCGTACGCCGCCGCACGCGACAACGCCTCGCCGACCGCCGACCACCATGGCTGAGGCCGAGGACGCCGCGGACTTCGCGGGGGACCCCGACGGGCTCGGGCGCCTGTGGACGCCGCACCGGATGATCTACATCCGGGGCGAGGGTAAACCGCCGCACGACGAGGCGGGCCGGGACTGCCCGTTCTGCGTGGCAGCGGCCCGGTCGGACGAGGACGGCCTGATCGTCGCGCGCGGCCGGTTCGTCTACGCGGTGCTGAACCTGTACCCGTACAACTCCGGGCACCTGATGACCGTCCCGTTCCGGCACGTCGCCGACTACCCGGATCTGACCGCCGACGAGGTGGCCGAACTCGGGTCGTTCACCCAGCGCGCGATGCAGGTCCTGCGCGCCGTCTACGCGCCGCACGGGTTCAACCTGGGGATGAACCAGGGCAACGTGGCCGGGGCGGGCATCGCCGGCCACCTGCACCAGCACGTCGTCCCGCGCTGGGGGGGCGACACCAACTTCATGCCGGTCGTGGCGCGGACCCGGGTGCTGCCGCAACTGCTCGCCGACGCGCGCACCGCCATCGCCGCCGCCTGGGGCGGCGATGGCTGAGGTGCTGCACCTGCGCGGTGTCTTCCTGCCCGACGAGGTGGAGCGCGACGCGTGGGTCGTCGGCGGCCGGCTCAGCTTCGCCCGTCCCGCGGCCCCGGCGCAGACCGTGGCCCGCTCCGGGTGGGTCCTGCCCGGCCTGGTCGACGCGCACTGCCACATCGGGCTCGCGCCCGAGGGACATTACCCGGACCCGCAGCACCAGCGGGCCCAGGCGCTGCTCGACCGCGGCGCGGGTGCGTTGCTGCTGCGCGATGCCGGCTCTCCGGTCGACAACCGCTACGTCCAGGGGCAGGAGGACCTGCCCCGGCTGATCCGCGCCGCCCGCCACATCGCCCGTCCGCACCGTTACATGCGTGACCTCGGGGTGGAGGTCGAGCCGGCGGAACTCGTCCGGGAGGTCGAGATCCAGGCGGCCGCGGGCGACGGCTGGGTGAAGATCGTCGGCGACTGGATCGACCGCGACGTGGGCGATCTCGCCCCGCTGTGGCCCGACGACGTGCTGGCGGCCGCCGTCGGCCGCGCGCACCAACTCGGGGCCCGGGTCGCGACGCACGTGTTCGGCGAGGATGCCCTGCCGGGGCTCATCGCCGCGGGCGTCGACTCGATCGAGCACGGCACCGGTCTGACGGACGACCTGCTCGCGGCGGCCGCGTCGGCGGGGTGCGTCGTCGTGCCGACACTGATCAACATCGACAACTTCCCGTCGTTCGCGCTGGCCGGTGAGCGCAAGTTCCCCCGCTACGCCGCGCACATGCGCGCCCTGTACGCGGGCAACCGCGACCGCGTCCGCAACGCGTGGGACGCCGGCCTTGCCGTCTATACCGGAACGGACGCCGGCGGCTCGCTGCCGCACGGGCTCGTGCGCGACGAGATCCGCGCCCTGGTGGGCGCCGGCATCCCGCAGCCGGACGTGCTGGCGCAGGCGTCGTGGCGCGCGCGGGAATGGCTCGGCCTCCCCGGTCTGCAGGAGGGGGCGCCCGCGGACCTGGTCGTCTACGCCGCGGACCCGCGCACCGACCTCGCCACCCTGTACGCCCCGGTGCTCACGGTGCTGCGCGGGCATCCTGTGGAGTGACCGGCAAGGAGCGGCACCCAAGTCGTTAGCCGGGCTAACATTTCAGGAGTGAGCGCCGTCGCCGTCCCCGTCGCGCGGCGCCGCACCCTCTCCCCGGTGGCCGGCTGGCTGCTGGCGGGCAGCGTCTACCTGCTCGCGGTGCTGCACCGCACGTCGCTCGGGGTGGCGGGGCTGCTGGCCGAGCAACGCTTCGGCATCACGCCCGCCCAGCTCGGGGTGTTCATCTTCTTGCAGTTGGGCGTGTACGCCGCCATGCAGGTGCCGACCGGGGTCCTGGTCGACCGGTACGGGCCGCGCCGGCTGCTGCTCGTGGCCTCCACCCTCATGGGGATCGCCCAACTCGCCTTCGCCCTCGTCCCGTCCTACCCGGCCGCGCTGCTTGCGCGCGCGCTGCTGGGATGCGGGGACGCGCTCACCTTCATCAGCGTGCTGCGTTACGCCGCCGGTCGGTTCTCGCCGGAGCGCTACCCGGTGGTGGTGGCGATCACCTCGCTGCTGGGGACGGTCGGCAACCTGATCGCCACCTTGCCGCTGGCCGTGGTGTTGCACCACGTGGGGTGGGGGCCCGGCTTCGCCGCGGCGGCGTCGTTCTCGCTGGTGGCCGCTGCGGTCGTGTGGGTGCTGCTCCCGGAGGCGACGCCCGCGCCGCGCCCGGTACGCGGCGCGGCGGCGGTCCGCGCCGGGATGGGCAACGTGTGGTCGCGCGTGCGGCGTGCGTGGGGTGAGTCCGGCACCCGCCTGGGGTTCTGGGTGCACTTCACCTGCATGTCGAGCGCGACCGCGTTCGCCGTGCTGTGGGGCGCGCCGTACCTGCAGACCGCCGCCGGCTTCTCCGCGACCGGGGCGGGCGCCGTGCTGATGTACGGCGTGATCGCCGCCGGGATCGCGAGCCCGGTCATCGGCGCGGTGATCGGCCGCTGGCCGGCCGCGCGGGTGCCGCTCGCCCTGGGCGTCAGCGCGGTCACCATCCTGGGATGGCTCGTGACGGTCCTCGCGCTGGGGGACCGCCCGCCGCAGGTCTACGTCCTGGCGCTGTTCGTGGTCATGGCGGTGGGGGCCCCGGCGTCGATGGCGGCGTTCGCGCTCGCCCGGGACTACAACCACGCCCGCGCGCTCGGCACCGCCTCGGGGGTGGTCAACGTCGGCGGGTTCTTGTCGACCGTCATCGTGGCGCTCGGCATCGGGTGGGTCCTGGACGCGCTCGGCGGCACGACGGCGCACACGATGCGATACGCGGCGCTGGTGGCGGTGGCCGTGCAGGCGTTCGGGTGCCTGCGCATGGCGGTGTGGTTCCGGCGGACCCGGGCCGCGGTGCTGGTCCGCCAGGCGGCCGGGCAGCCGGTTCCGGTCGCGGTCGTGCGCCATCGCTGGGATCTGGCAGAATACGGGAGTTGAGAACGACCGGACCGCGGCCCCTCTACCCGCACCGGTGGTGTCCATCAGGACGGGCAGTACCCGACAACCCCACTCGGGCCCGGCGCGTCCACCCTCGAACAGGCTGGAGTACCCACACCCGTGGCAACCAAGATCAAGCTCATGCGTCTGGGCAAGATGCGCGAGCCGCACTACCGCATCGTCGTCGCCGACGCCCGCACCAAGCGGGACGGCCGCTCGATCGAGACGATCGGTGAGTACCACCCCAAGAACGACCCGTCGGTCATCAAGGTCGACGGCGAGCGGGTCGCGTACTGGCTCGGCGTCGGCGCCCAGCCGACCGAAGCCGTCGCCGCGATCTTGAAGGTGACCGGTGACTGGCAGAAGTTCGCCGGCCAGCCGGCGCCGGAGCCGATGAAGCTCGCCGCCCCCAGGCCCGACAAGCGTGCGCTGTTCGACGCCGCGCTCGCCGAGGCCGGTGGCGAGCCTGCCGCGGACTCGGCGGCCACGACGCCGCGCAAGAAGGCGGCGCCGAAGAAGGCCGAGCCGGAGGCCGGCACCGCTGTCGCCGACGCACCGCCCGCCGACGCACCGCCCGCCGACGCGCCGGCGGCCGACACACCTCGGGCCGAGGCGCCGACCGTCGACGCACCGGCGGCCGAGGCCGAGCAGGCGGAGGCCTGACGATGCTCGAGGAGGCCCTCGAGCACCTGGTGCGCGGCATCGTCGACCACCCCGACGACGTGCACGTCGACATGATCGACAACCGACGGGGCAAGCGGCTGGAGATCCGGGTGCACCCGGACGACCTCGGCCGCGTGATCGGCCGCAACGGCCGCACGGCCCGCGCGTTGCGGCAGGTCGTCACGGGCGTCGGCGGTAAGGGCATCCGCGTCGACGTGGTCGACGTCGACCATCACTGAGTGGGCCCGGACGTCGTTGTCGGGCGCATCTCCCGGCCGCGGGGGGTGCGCGGCGAGGTGTTCGTCGAACCCTGGACCGACGCCCCCGAGGAGCGGTTCTCGGGCGGGGCGGTGCTGCGCACCGAGCCGCCCGAGCGCGGCCCGCTGACCGTCGAGCA
>SCQZ01000127.1 GCA_004299665.1 Jatrophihabitans sp. | reverse complement strand
CAGGCGCTTCGCGCCTGAGCCGCGTTCCCGAAGGCGCTTCGCGCCCGAGGCCGCTTCCCCCCTCGTGTCACCGCGGCCGGCGCGATTCTGTGGTCACACGGGCGGGGAAGCCAACGTGGTCACACGGGCGGGGAAGCGGACGTGGGTGGGCGGGTCAGCGGACGTGGGAGGGCACGAACGGCGGCTTGACCACCCGCACCGGCGCGGGCCGGCCCCGCACGTCGACCACGAGTTCGTCGCCCTCGCCGACCGAAGGCGCGAGCAGCGCCAGTCCGATCCCCCGCCCGCGTGTCGGCGAGAACGTCCCGCTCGTCACCTCCCCGACGTTGTCCTGCCCCCGCAGCACCGCCATGTGCGCGCGCGGGATGCCGCGGTCGAGCGCCTCGAGTCCCCACAACAGCCGTGCGGCGCCCCGTTCCCGCTCGGCCAGCAGCGCGTCCCGTCCCCAGAAGCCGTCCTTGTTCCACCCCACGGCCCAGCCCGCCCGGGCCTGCACCGGCGTGATCGACAGCGACAGGTCCTGCCCGTGCAGCGGATAGCCCATCTCGGTGCGCAGCGTGTCGCGCGCGCCGAGACCGGCCGGCATGCCGCCGTGTGCCGTCACCGCCTCGGCCAGCGCGTCCCACAACCGATCCGCCTGGTCCCACTCGGGTATCAGCTCGTAGCCGTGCTCGCCGGTGTAGCCGGTGCGGCAGATCCGCACCGGCGCGCCTGCGTACGACGCGTCCGCGTACGCCATGTACTCCTGGTCCGACGGCAGCCCGACGGCGGAGAGCACCTCGCCCGAGCGCGGCCCCTGGACCGCGAGGACGGCGTACTCCCGGTGCCGGTTCACGACCTCGATCCCGTCCGGGGCCGCCGCGGCCAGTCGGCGCACGACCTCGGTGGTGTTGGCGGCGTTCGGCACCAGGAACACCTCGTCGTCGCCGACCAGGTACGCGATCAGGTCGTCGACGACACCGCCGGACACGTCGCAGCACAGGGTGTACTGCGCCTTGCCGGGCCGGATCCGTCCGAGGTCGTTGGTCAGGCACGCGTTGACGAACGCCGCCGCCCCCGACCCGCGCACCGAGGCCTTGCCCAGGTGCGAGACGTCGAAGAGCCCGACCGCCTCGCGCACCGCGGTGTGCTCCTTCAGCACCCCGCCGCCCGAGGCCGCGTAGTCGATCGGCATCTCCCAGCCGCCGAAATCGGCGAGCTTGGCGCCGAGGGCGACGTGACGGTCGTGCAGCGGCGAGCGCAGAAGGTCGGCCATGGCCGCAAGCTTAGGATCGCGACCATGCCGACCGTGTCTCTGCTCGCCGCGTCCGCCGATGTCATCGCCGCCGACGCGGTGGTGGTCGGCGCGGTGCGCGCGGCGGGCGGCGCGCGGATCGCCCCCGGGGCGCGGGCGGTCGAGAAGGCGATGGGCAAGCGGCTGGCCGCCGCGCTGGCCACCCTCGAGGTGACCGGCCGCCCGGACGAAGTCGTGCGGATCCCGACCCTCGGCACCGCCCCGTTCCCGCTGCTCGTCGTCACCGGCCTGGGCGACGACCCGCACGACGCCGAGTCGGTGCGGCGCGGCGTGGGTGCGGCGCTGCGCACCCTCACCGGTCACGGGCACGTCCGCGTGGCCATCGACGCGCCGCCCGGCGTGATCGCCGAGGGTGCCCTGCTGGGCAGCTACGCCTTCACCGCCTACAAGTCCGCGCCCGACCGGCGACGACTGCGCCGGATCACGGTCCCCGGCTCCGGCGCCGGGGCGAGGCGGGAGGTCGCGCACGCCAGGGTCGTGGCCGGGGCCGTCGCCGCCGTGCGGGACCTGGTGAACACACCACCCAACGACCTGTATCCGCAGAGCTTCGCCGGGCGGGCCCGCTCCCTCGCGGAGGCGGCCGGGCTGGCCGTCGAGGTGCTCGACGAGCGGGCGCTGCGGCGCGGACGGTTCGGCGGCATCCTGGGCGTCGGCGCCGGATCGGCCCGCCCGCCCCGGCTGGTGCGGATCAGTTACCGCCCGGACCGGCCGCGGGCGAGGGTGGCCCTGGTCGGCAAGGGGATCACCTTCGACTCCGGCGGCCTGAACCTCAAGACCGCGAAGATGGAGCAGATGAAGTCCGACATGGGCGGGGCCGCAGCCATGATCGCGAGCATCTGCGCCGTCGCCGCCCTCAAGCTTCCCGTCGAGGTGGTGGCGACGGTCCCGATGGCCGAGAACATGCCCGGCGGCGCGGCGTACCGGCCGTCGGACATCCTCACCTTCCGCAACGGCCGGACGGTGGAGGTCGGCGACACCGACGCCGAGGGGCGCCTGATCCTCGGGGACGCCATCGCCCGTGCCGCCGAGGACGGGCCCGACTACCTCATCGAGGCGTCCACCCTCACCGGCGCGCAGGTCGTCGCGCTCGGTCCGCGCGTCATCGGCGCGATGGGCGAGCCGGCCTGGCGCGACGCGGTCGTCGCCGCCGGGAACGCCGCCGGCGAGGCCGTGTGGGCCATGCCGCTGCCGGACGACCTGCGCCCCGGCCTCGACTCCCCAGTGGCCGATCTGGTGAACGTCACCGGCGATCGCTGGGGCGGGATGCTCGTCGCGGGTCACTTCCTGGCCGACTTCGTTCCGGCGGCGCTGCCCTGGGTGCACCTGGACATCGCCGGGCCCGCCTTCAACACGAAGGCGCCCTGGGGCTACACCCCCAAGGGCGGTACCGGCGCGGGCGTGCGCACGGTCATCGCTGCGGTGGAGCACCTGGCGGGCTGACCTGCCCCGCGGCGACCGCGGCCTGCCACCGCACCCGCAGCCGCCGGTACGCACGGGCGCGGGTCCGCTCGGCGTTCACCGCCGACCACCCGCAGACGATCGCCAGCGGGATCTCGCCGACCAGCGCGAGCACCAGGGCGATCACGAAGTCACTCTCGCTGGCCGCGGTCGTGACGTCGAACCAGGCATCCACGACGAGCATGGTCGCGGCGACGGCGGCCACCGGTCCGGTGGCCGGGTGGCGCCGCAGCGCGACGACCGCCAGCACGGCCAGCACGGCGCACATCGCGCTGTCGAAGCCGAGCCAGGCGATGTCGTAGTGCCGGGCGTGGGAGCGCTCGGGCAAGGTCATCCCCAGGTAGACGATCCAGGGGACGAACCCCACCACACAGCACGCAGCCAGGGGCCCGAGCCAGCGCGGCAGGTCCAGTGACTGCCGTGCACGGCCCGGTCGCGTCATGGTCCCCCCTCGTCACCCAGGTGGTCGCATCGCGATGGTGGCACCGCAAGCTGTGCGTCCGCGTACTAGTGCCAAGATGGTCCCGACAGACCTCGAAGTCCCGACGACGTGACTGGAGCAGCGGTGGCGGACCGGCAGAGCGACCTCGTCATCCTGGGCGGCGGCAGCGGCGGGTACGCCGCGGCCCTGCGGGCCGCCGAACTCGGCAGGTCGGTCGTGCTGATCGAGAAGGACAAGGTCGGCGGCACCTGCCTGCACCGCGGATGCATCCCGACCAAGGCGCTGCTGCACGCCGGGGAGATCGCCGACCAGGCACGCGAGAGCGAGACCTTCGGGGTCAACGCGACATTCCACGGCATCGACATGGCCGGCGTCCACCGGTACAAGGACGGCGTCGTCGGCAAGAACTTCAAGGGCCTGACCGGGCTGATCAAGAGCCGGGGCGTGGACATCGTCGCCGGCGAGGGCCGCCTGACCGGGCCACGGACCGTCTCGGTCGGGGACGACCGGTACACCGGGACGAACGTGATCCTGGCGACGGGCTCGTACTCCCGGTCGCTGCCGGGACTGGAGATCGACGGCGAGCGGGTGATCACCAGTGAGCACGCGCTGGTGCTCGACCGCGTCCCGCGCAGCGCGATCGTGCTGGGCGGCGGGGTGATCGGCGTCGAGTTCGCCAGCGCGTGGACCTCCTTCGGTACCGACGTGACGATCGTGGAGGCGCTGCCCCACCTCGTCCCACTGGAGGACGAGGCCTCCTCCAAGCTCGTCGAGCGTGCCTTCCGCCGCCGCAAGATCGGGTTCAGGGTGGGTGCCCGCTTCGCGAAGGTCGAGCACACCGGCGGTGGCGTGCGGGTGACGCTCGAGGACGGACAGTCGCTCGAGGCCGAGATCCTGCTGGTGGCGGTCGGCCGCGGACCGGTCTCGCAAGGGCTCGGCTACGAGGAGCAGGGCATCCGGGTCGAGCGCGGATTCGTGATCACCGACGAGTTCTTGCGGACCGGCGTCGACGGGGTCTACGCGGTCGGCGACCTCATCTCGATCGCCGGGGCGCCGCACCTGCAACTCGCGCACGTCGGATTCGCCGAGGGGATCCTGGCGGCCGAGCACATGTCCGGGCTCCCGGTCGTTCCGATCGACTACGCCGGAGTGCCGCGCATCACCTACTGCGCGCCCGAGGTCGCCTCCGTGGGGCTCACCGAGGCCGAGGCCGCCGAGAGGTTCGGCGCGGACGCGATCAAGACCGTCACCTACGACCTGTCCGGCAACGGCCGCAGCGCGATCCTGAACGCCAGGGGTGCGGTCAAGCTCGTCGCCGCCGGTCACGGCGAGGGACCCGTCGTCGGCGTGCACATCGTCGGCGAGCGGGTGGGCGAGTTGATCGCCGAGGCACAACTGATCGTCAACTGGGAGGCGCTGCCCGGCGAGGTCGCGCAGTTGATCCACCCCCACCCGACCCAGTCCGAGGCGATCGGCGAGGCGCACCTGCTGCTGGCCGGCAAGCCGCTGCACGTGCACGACTGACCCGGACGACGACCCCGCCGCCCGAACGAGAAGGAGCTGTCGACCATGCCGACGTCCGTGACCATGCCACGACTGGGTGAGAGCGTCACCGAAGGGACCGTCACCCGCTGGCTCAAGCAGGAGGGCGACCACGTCGATGCCGACGAGCCGCTGCTCGAGGTCTCGACGGACAAGGTCGACACGGAGGTGCCCTCGCCCGCGTCCGGCACCCTGCTGTCGATCAAGGTCGGTGAGGACGAGACGGTCGAGGTCGGCGTGGAACTGGCCGTGATCGGCGAGACCGGGGAGGCATCCGGCGGCGCACCCGCGCAGGTGTCCGCTGCGCCGCCCGCCCCCGTGGCGCCGCCCGAGCCCGTGGCGCCGCCCGCGGCGGTTGCGCCGCCCGAGCCGGTGGCGCCGCAGTTCGCTCCGGCGCCGCAGCCCGTCGCGCCGCAGTTCGCCCCGGCACCTCAGCCCGTCGCGCCGCAGTTCGCCCCGGCACCGCAGCCCGTCGCGCCGCAGTTCGCCCCGGCACCGCAGCCCGCACCCCAGCCGGATGCGCAACCCGTTCCCGCACCGCAGCGGCCGGACGACGAGTCCGGTCGTCACTCGCAGTCGCCGCAGCAGGGACCCGCCCCGACCGCCGGCGACGAGGACGACGAGGTCGCCGGTACCTATGTGACGCCCCTGGTCCGCAAGCTCGCCGGCGAGCACGGCGTGGACCTCGCGGCCGTCCAGGGGACCGGTATCGGCGGACGGATCCGCAAGTCCGACGTGCTCGCCGCCGTGGAGCAGAGCCGGCGCGAGGCCGAGGAGCGGGCGGCGGTCGCTGCCGCACCGTCCGCACCATCTGCCGCGGCCGCGCCGGCCCCGTCCGTTGCCGCGTCGCTGCGCGGCCGTACCGAGCCGATGTCGCGGATGCGCCAGGTGATAGCGGCCCGCATGGTCGAGTCGCTGCAGACCTCGGCGCAACTGACGACGGTCGTCGAGGTGGACGTGACCAAGATCGCCCGCCTCCGTGACCAGGCGAAGGCGGGCTTCGAGGCGCGCGAGGGCGTCAAGCTGACCTTCCTGCCGTTCTTCGCCGTCGCCACCATCGAGGCCCTCAAGGCGCATCCCGGGGTGAACGCCTCGGTCAACATGGACGACAAGACGATCACCTACCACAGCGCGGCGCACCTCGGGATCGCGGTGGACACCGACCGGGGACTGCTCGTCCCGGTGATCCACGACGCCGACGACCTGAACCTGGCCGGGCTGGCGCGCAAGATCGCCGACCTGGCGGACCGGACGCGCACCAACCGCATCACCCCGGACGAGTTGGGGGGCGGCACCTTCACCGTGACCAACACGGGCAGCCGGGGTGCCCTGTTCGACACGCCGATCATCAACCAGCCGCAGGTGGCGATCCTGGGCACGGGCGCGGTGATCAAGCGGGCCGCCGTCGTCACCGACGACGAGTTCGGCGAGACGATCGCGGTCCGCTCGATGTGCTACCTCGCGCTGACCTACGACCACCGCGTCGTCGACGGCGCGGACGCGGCGCGCTTCCTGGGGACCGTCAAGGACCGGCTGGAGGGCGGTCGCTTCGAGCGGGCCCTGGGTCTGGCGTGATCGCCGCGATCCGGTAGCCCGATCCGGCCCGCAGCAGCGTGAGCAGCATGGGCGCGGCAGCCGAGCCCGGAACCGGTTCGTCCGCGGCAGGGCCGGCCGCGGTTGCGCACCGGAGCCGCGACGGCTGCAACCGGACCTCGGCACGGATCACGAGGCGCTCACCGTCCGCGGTGACCTGCAGGTCCCGATAGGTGTTGGCCACGCCGACCAGCACGCAACCGGCCGGAACGGTGTGCTCCAGCACCGCCGCGTCCGCCCGTAACAGTTCGCCGGACACGTAGACACCGGCGAGCGCGCCGGGGTCGCGCGTCGCGAACGCGTTCTCGCGGCGCGCGTCCAGCCCGGCCAGGACGGCCGAGGCGTCGGCCATGTCACCGCCGGGGCC
>SCQZ01000126.1 GCA_004299665.1 Jatrophihabitans sp. | reverse complement strand
GGCCTTGAGCCGGTGGGCACCGTCGGCGGCCCAGGATCGCAGCTGCGCCAGCATGGCGCCCACGCCGGCCGGCTCGGCGCGACCGGACAGGTAGCGCAACAGCAACGGCATGATCGTCACGCCGTCGAGGTCCTGCGACGCCGCCGTCTCCATGGCCTGCACGACGTTCGCGCGGGTCAGCTTCCCGCCGTGGGCCGCGAACTGGTCCCGCAGTTGGTCGACGAGCATGATCGACCGGTACACCTGCCCGTACCCGTACTGGTCGTCCGCGGCCGCGAATCCGGGAGCCGGCTTGTTGTTCCAGCTGACGAAGAAGCCCTGCGGCGGGTTCACCTCGTGCACGTGCTGGGCGAAGGACAGGTATCCCTGCCACTCGGCGCCGCCGGTCCCCCACGTCGGAAGGTCGGGCTCGACCGAGGGCGGTCGCACCGGGTCCAGGCCGGTGACGTAGTAGCCGGTGTCGCGGTCGTCGACGTAGAACCAGTTGAAGGTGTAGTCGATCTTCGACGCCGCCTGCATCCAGCTGGTCACGTCGTGCACCACGTTCGGGTCGCCGAAGTCCAGGAACCCGACGACCGAGTCGATGTCGTGGTCGAAGGTCGAGCGCTGGTTCACGATCGCCACCGGCCGGCCCTGCACGGTCGTCCATCCCTGCACGACGCCGTGGCGCGTCAGGTAGACCGTGTGCTGCAGGTACGCGGGGCCGCCCGGGCCGCCGACCTTCGGCAGCGCGAGTTCGGAGAAGTCCTCACGCTGCATCGGCAGGCACTGCCCGTCGAACTCGTAGTACGTCCCGTCCGCGGCGGGCGCGGCTCCCGGCACGGGGTTGCAGATCTGCTCCACCCGCTGGTCTATCAGGTCGCTGCCGGCCGAGGTCGCCGACCACGCGAAGTCCTCCCCGCGGCCGAGTTCCACCAACCCGGTGCCGGGGAAGGACGCCCCCTCGGCCGCGTAGTCCGGCGCGTGGATGTCCAGTTCCGACAGGATCTGCGGTGCGTAGTAGGACACCTGCGGCCCGAACACCGCCACCGGGTGCCCGGACACGGTGTGCGAGCCGTTTACCACGAGCGCGTTGCTCATGTGCGCGGGCATCGCGTCCAACGCGCCGATGATCCCGAGTGCGGTGGCGTTGGACGGGACCAGGTTGCAGTTCGGCGCGGTGTCGACCGGTCCGCCGGTCAGCGCCTTGCCGGGGTCGGGCATCGCGGTCAGGGCGGGATCGATCGTGCCGGGGATCTCGTACGGGAACGACCGGTCGACGACGGTGGTCGGGGCGAGCGGGTCGTTGGCCTTCTTGAAGTCGCGGAAGGCCTGCGACCCGCCGGCCGCGCCGTACCTGCCCTGCAGGTACTGCAGCAGGTGGGCGTTGGCGACCTCCCCGCCACCACCGCGGCCGAAGATGCCGCCGATGAGCCCCGCGATCGCCACCACGTCCGCGGGCGACCACAGCTGCGGGACCAGCGACGGCGCGGCGGCGGCGTAGTCCGCGGGCAGCAGCAGCGGGTTCACCAGCGCGTTCTCGATGTACGCGTTCACGCCGTCGACATAGCTGTAGATCATGGACTTGGCGCGCTGCCCGGTCGCGCCGTTGTCCGCGGCCATCGCGTCGATCTGCGCGAGCGCCTGCGCCTTGGTGTACGGCGCGAGCAGCAGCTGGTCGTGGTCCATCTGCTCGAACTCGCACGAGCCGCCGAGGAACGACGCGAGCGTGCCCTCGCCGTAGTGGCGCAGCACGTCCATGAGGAACAGCCGGTCCTCGGCCTGCGCGTAGCCGGCACCGTAGGCGGCGGCGTCGTCGGTCGTGCCGTAGACGTGCGGCACGTCGTGCGTGTCCCGGTAGATCGTCACGCCGGGACCGGGTTGCTCGACCCGCGTCACCTGGCCCGGGGGAACTCCGAAGGACTCGTCGTCGAAGTACTGCGAGAGCGTCGCGTCGGTCAGGGACGGGTACCCGTACAGCAGGTTCTGGTACTTGCCGAGCTGATCCTGGCTGGCCGCCGGTCGCTGCTGGAACAGCGAGTAGTCGACGGCGTCCACGGCGTTGACCAGGCCGTTCTCGCCCGGCGGCAGGATGCTCATCGCCTGCCCGTCCGCGTAATCGTTCGCGCGGTACCCGGTGTCGGGGACGGCCGTGGCCGCGCCGACCGGCGAGCCGCCGAGCGCGGTGAGGCTGGCGACGGCGGTGATCGCGGCCGTGACCGAGGCGACGGTGACCCTGATCCGGAACGGACTGCGCATGTGCGGCTCCTGACGACGGCGCTCGACGGCGGCGGTCGCCAGTCTTGCGGCGAACAGCACTGTTCGCCACTCGAAACGGCACAATGGGGCGGTGGGCAAGGGGCAGGACCGGCGCGGCGACCCGGACCACGGCGATCTCGCCGGCGCCGGGCGGTCGCAGCTCGGGGTCGACAAGGCCCTGCGCGGACGGGACGTCAACCGCCCGACGGACGAGGACCTGGCCCGCGCGGAGGCCGAGGTCGTGATCGTGCGGCGCCACTGGCGGCCA
This sequence comes from Jatrophihabitans sp., assembly GCA_004299665.1. Lineage (GTDB taxonomy): Bacteria > Actinomycetota > Actinomycetes > Mycobacteriales > Jatrophihabitantaceae > FW021-bin43. Next base: position 6,661 of record SCQZ01000126.1, on the reverse strand, counting down.
CCCCCGGGGCGCCCGGGCTGAGTCAGGTGTCGAGACGGCCGGTCTGCTCGTATGCGGTGAGCATCCCGATCCGGCGCACGTGACGGGGATCGTGCGAGAACGGCGTGCCCAGGAACACCTCGACGAAGCGCAGCACATCCTGTTCGGGGTGGTTGCGGGCACCGACCCCCATGACGTTCGCATCGTTGTGCTCGCGGGCCAGGCGTGCGGTGTCCTCGCTCCACACCAGCGCCGCCCGAACCCCGGCGACCTTGTTCGCCGCGATCTGCTCGCCGTTGCCCGAGCCGCCGATCACGATTCCCAGGCTGCCCGCGTCCTGGACGGTCCGGGTGGCCGCCGCGATGCACGGCGGCGGGTAGTCGTCACCGGGGTCGAAGCTGAAGGCACCGCAGTCGATCGCCTCGTGTCCGAGTGAGTCGACGTGCGCGAGGAGACGGGCCTTGAGCTCGAAGCCGGCGTGGTCGCTGCCGAGGTAGACGCGCATGCGGGCCATCATGGCAGTCGCCGAGCGACGCTTGCGGAGCGAGCAGTGTCGCGGCCGCCGGGATCCTCGGAGCGCGAGGTGTTCCCCGCCGGGGTGGGACGATGGACCGCGTGCAGGCACCCAGCCTCTCCGGGCTGATCACCCAGTGGACCTGGCAGCCCGTCGCGATCGCGGCCGCGCTCGTGCTCGGGGGCTGGTACTGGCGCGGCGTCCGGACGCTGGGGCGCCGGGGGGTCCCGTGGACGCCGTGGCGTCCGGTGGCGTTCGGGCTGGCACTGGCGGTGTGGGTGTGGTCGTCGTGCGGCTTCCTCGAGGTGTACGCCGGGTCGCTCTACTGGATCTGGACGACCCAGGTCCTCACCGTCTGGATCCTGGTGCCCACGGTGCTGCTGGCCGCGCGGCCACTGCAACTCGCGGTCACGCTGGGCGGTCCGCAGGGCCGGATCAGCCGCTTCCTCGGCGGCCGCTTCGTGCGGGCGTTCCACAACCCGCTGCTCGGGCCGGCGCTGGTTCCCGTGGCCGCGGCGGGGCTGTTCTTCGGCCCGCTCCCCCGCTGGACCGTGCAGTGGCCGGCCGCGGGCTGGGGGCTGCAACTGGTGCTGGTCGCGTTCGGGGCGCTCATCCTGCTGCCGCTGCTGGGGTTCGAGACGCACGCCACCAGCCTCGCGATGGGGCTGTCGATCGCCATCGCGTCGGTGGAGTTGATCCTGGACGCGATCCCGGGGATCGTGCTGCGCCTGCACACCCAGGCGGCCACCTCCTACTTCGCGGTGCGCGGCTCACACGCCTGGTCACCGGACATGATCCACGACCAGCGGCTCGCGGCGGCGATCCTGTGGGCGGTCGCCGAGTTCACCGACGTGCCGTTCCTGCTGATGCTCTTCCGCAGGTGGCTGCGGGCCGACGCCCGCGAGGCCGCCGTCATGGACGCGGTGCTCGAGGCCGAGTACGTCGCGCGCCGCGCGCTGCGCGAGGACACCGACGAGGAACCGGCCGGGGACGTGCCCTGGTGGGTCAGCGATCCACAGCTGCGCAGACGGTTCCATCCAGAAGATCGCTGAGCGGGTGCGCCGCGACGGCCGCGGACACCGGGATCGGGCCGTACACGTGCGGGTACGTCACGCCGGCGCCGTACGAGTCCTCGTCGCGCACGTCCAGGCCGGCCGGGTCCAGTTCGACGACGACCAGATCCGGCACGCCCGCGTAGCGCGCGGCGGCGACGCCGGCGACCTGGTGGGCGTAGGAGCAGTGCACGAAGCCCTCCGTCGCCAGCGACGCCGGCGCGTACCGTCCGTCCCGCACCACCTCCGCCCACACCGCCTCGTCGACGAGGTGGAACAGATGCGCCGCAGGTGTCTCAGGCACTGCGCGGTTCCTCGGTGCGGGTGCGCTTGAGTTCGAAGAAGTGCGGGTCGCGCGCCAGCATCAGCGTCCCGTCCCAGATGCGCGCGGCGTCTTCGCCGCGAGGGATCCGGGTCAGCACCGGCCCGAAGAAGGCGATGCCCTCGACATGGATCACCGGGGTGCCGACCTCGTAGCCGACGGCGTCCATTCCGGCGTGGTGGGACTTGCGCAAGTGTTCGTCGTAGTCGGTCGAGTCCGCGGCGTCCGCGAGCGCCGCGGGCAGCCCGACCGACTGCAGCGACTCGACGATGGTCGCGCGGTCCAGTTCGCGACCCTGGTCGTGCCGCCGCGTGCCGAGGGCGGTGTAGAGCTCACGCAGCACGTCGGGGCCGTGCGTCTCCTCCGCGGCGATGCACACCCGCACCGGCCCCCAGTCGCGGTCGTTGAAGGCGCGGTAGTCCGGGTCGAGGTCGCGGTCCTCGTTGAGCACCGACAGCGACATGACGTGGAAGCTGACCGCGATGTCGCGCAGCGGTTCGACCTCGAGGATCCAGCGCGAGGTGATCCAGGCATAGGGGCAGGCCGGGTCGAACCAGAATCCGACGGGAATGTTCACCTTGTCAGCATATGCCTCGCCTGGTTGAGCTCTCTACGACGGCGCCGCCAAGGCCGTGAGCGCCGCGTCCGCGTGCCGGTCCATGTCGACCTCGCTGTGGATCGCGGCGACGACGCGCCGGTCCGCGCCGATCGCGAAGGTCCAGCGCTTCACGGGCGCGCCCAGCCGTTGCCCGATCCCACCGCGCTGCACGCCGAAGGCCCTGGCCACCGTGAGGTCGGCGTCCGAGAGCAACGGGTAGTCGAAGGCGTGCTTGTCGGCGAAGGTCTTCTGCCTGGCGACCGGGTCGCGGCTGATCCCGACCCGTTGCACACCGGCGGCGGCGAACTCCGCCGCGAGGTCGCGGAAGTGGCAGGCCTCCTTCGTGCACCCGGCGGTCAGTGCCGCGGGGTAGAAGAACAGCACCACCGGGCCGGCGGCCAGCAGCGCCGACAGCCGTCGCGGCGTGCCGTCCTGGTCCGGCAATTCGAAGTCGGGAACCTCGTCGCCTACGCGCATGCCGCTGACGCTAGCCGTGCTCGCGCCGCGCCGCGCGCGTGACAGACTCGACCCATAGGGCGCACCCGCGGATCTGGGAGGCGCCGAAGCCACGAACCGCCGAGGGCGCACCACGAGCAGCGCCCACCGAGGAGAAGCGCCGTGCCCGCACCGACCGCCGTCCCGAACCTCACCCGCGCCGACGCCGCCGCCCGCGCCGACCTGCTGCGCGTCGAGTCGTACGACATCGCACTGGATCTGACCGGCGGGGAGCGCACCTTCCGCTCCACGACCACGGTCACGTTCACGGCCACCCAGCCGGGGGCGTCGACCTTCGTCGACGTCATCGCCGACCGCTTCCACGCCGCCACCCTCAACGGCGAACCGGTCGACGTCACCGGCTACGCCACCGACACCGGTATCGCGCTGCCCGACCTCGCCGCCCGGAACGTCCTGGTCGTCGACGCCGACCTGCTCTACACCAACACCGGCGAGGGGCTGCACCGCTTCGTCGACCCCCTCGACGGCGAGGTGTACCTGTACTCGCAGTTCGAAACCGCGGACGCGAAGCGCATGTACGCCTGCTTCGACCAGCCGGATCTCAAGGCGGCGTTCACCTTGCGCGCGACCGTCCCGGCCCACTGGGAGGTGGCCTCGAACGGCCGCCAGACCCACGTCACGCCCTCGGGAGAGGCGGCCAAGACGGTCCGGTTCGCGACCACGGCACGGATCAGCCCCTACGTCACCGCCCTCGTCGCCGGCCCGTACCACGTCGTCCGCAGCAGCCACGACGGGATCGACCTGGGGCTGTGGTGCCGCAAGACGCTCGCCGAGCACCTCGACGCCGACGAACTGTTCCGGATCACCGCGCAGGGATTCGACTGGTACCACGCCAACTTCGGGGTGCGGTACGCGTTCGACAAGTACGACCAGCTCTTCGTGCCGGAGTTCAACGCCGGCGCCATGGAGAACGCCGGCTGCGTGACCTTCCGCGAGGACTACGTGTTCCGCAGCAAGGTCACCGACGCGCGCTACGAACGGCGCGCCGAGACGATCCTGCACGAGATGGCGCACATGTGGTTCGGCGACCTGGTCACCATGCGCTGGTGGGACGACCTGTGGCTCAACGAGTCCTTCGCGACGTACGCCGCCGTGCTGTGCCAGACCGGCGCGACCCGCTGGCGGCACGCCTGGACGACGTTCGCCAACCTGGAGAAGACCTGGGCGTACCGCCAGGACCAACTGCCCTCGACGCACCCGATCGCGACCGACGCCCCGGACGTGCAGACGGCCGAGGTGAACTTCGACGGCATCACCTACGCCAAGGGCGCGTCGGTGCTCAAGCAGCTCGGCGCGTACGTCGGCGTCGAGACCTTCCTCGCGGCGCTGCGCGAGTACTTCGCCGAGCACGCCTTCGGCAACACCACCCTGGCCGACCTGCTCCGTGCACTCGAGCACGCGTCCGGGCGCGACCTCGGGGACTGGTCCAAGCTGTGGCTCGAGACCGCCGGCGTCAACACGCTGCACCCGGAGTTCAGCCTGGGCCAGGACGGCACCTACACCGGGTTCGAGATCGTGCAGACCGCGCCGGACGGCGCCGCCGCGAGCAACACGCTCCGCCCGCACCGCCTCGCCGTCGGGCTGTACGACGACGAGGCCGCCGCGCCCGCAACGGGCGGGGCTTCGGGCGGGCAGGGCAGGCTGGTCCGCGTCCGCCGGATCGAGCTGGACGTCACCGGCGAACGCACCCCGGTCCCCGACCTCGTCGGCGTGCGGCAGCCCCCGCTGCTGCTGCTCAACGACGACGACCTCACCTACTGCAAGCTCCGCCTGGACGAGCGCAGCTTCGCCTCGCTGCGCGACGGCGGTATCGAGCGGCTGACCGACTCGCTGCCGCGGGCGCTCGCCTGGACCGCCGCGTGGGACATGACCCGCGACGGCGAGCTGGCGACCCGCGAATACCACGCCCTCGTCCACGCGGGGGTCCGGGCCGAGGCCGACATCAGCGTCATGCAGTCGCTGATCCGCCTCTCGCTGCGCTCCCTGGAGATCCACGCCGACCCGCGGTGGGCTCCGCAGGGGTACGCGGCCCTGGCGGCGCTGGCGTTCGACGCGCTGCACGACGCCGCGCCCGGCTCGGACTTCCAGCTCGCCTGGGCGCACGCGCTGATCGGTGCCGCACGCAGCGAGGAGCACGTCGCCTTCCTGCGGGGCCTGCTCGACGGCCGCGCGACCGTCGCGGGGCTGGCCGTGGACCACGACCTGCGCTGGGCGCTCGTGCAGGCGCTGTCCGCGCGCGGCGAGATCGACCTCGCCGCGATCGAGGCCGAGCTGGAACGCGACCCGTCCGCCGCGGGGCGGCGGCACGCCGCGACCGCGCGGGCGCTCCAGCCGACACCGGAGGCGAAGGCCGAGGCGTGGCGGCTCGCGGTCCACGACGACTCGCTGCCCAACGCGATGCAGGCGGCGGTGATCGCCGGGTTCGCACACCCCTTGCACGGCGACCTGGTCGCCCCGTACGTCGAGCGGTACTTCGCCGAGGTCCGCGACGTCTGGTCCCGGCGCACCAGCGAGCTCGCCCAGAACGTGGTGATCGGGCTGTTCCCGGCGTGGACCAGCACCATCAGCACGGCCACGGTCGAGCGGGCAGACGCGTTCCTGCGCGACGAGCAGTTGCCTGCGGCGCTACGGCGGCTGGTGGGCGAGGGGCGGGCCGACGTGGTGCGGGCGCTGACGGCCCGGGCTGCGGACGCGCGGGCGGAAACCATCGCATAACGGACACGGCGCCGGGTCGTTGAACCCGGTGTCATGACCGTCGACCGCGCACGCGGCCGTTGCGCACCCAGCCGCCCTTTGTCTCCGGACCGCGGCACGCGCGCCGGCGCGCGGGCTGGTTGCGTCGGCAGGGGCGCCGCCGGCAACTCGCGCTCGGCGCGATCGCGGGCGGCGCGGTGCTGTTCCTCGTGGCGAGCCTGACCCAGCTGGCCGGTGCCGACCCGGTCGGTTCCCCGCGATCCGGGGACGGGCCGGGCCGGGTGGCCGCGCTCCCGCGCGTGCCGTCGGGCGCGGCTACGGGCACCGCGACGGTCGCCACGGCGCCGTCGGCGGCCCTGCCCGCACCACCACCGGTCGGCGACCTGGCGGCGAACGGCATCCCGGGCGTGGCCCTGAACGCCTACCGGGTCGCCGCGGCACGGGTGGGCGGCGCCGACCCGCGGTGCGGTATCGACTGGGCGCTGCTGGCCGCCATCGGTCGCGTCGAGTCCGACCACGGCCGGTTCGGCGGCGCCACCCTGCGGGCGGACGGCACGTCCGTGCCGAAGATCATCGGACCGGCGCTGGACGGGGTGCGCTTCCCGTACGTCCCCGCCCCGGCGGACGGCATGGCCCTCGACGGCGACGCGAGGTACGCGCACGCCCTCGGGCCGATGCAGTTCATCGCGTCGACCTGGGCGCTGTACGGCGCCTCCGCCACCGGCACCGGTCCCGGCGACGTGTTCGACATCAACGACGCCGCCCTCGGCGCGGCGCGGTACCTGTGCGCGGCCGGCGGCGACCTGCGCACGCACGACGGGCTGGTGCGCGCGGTCCTGGCCTACAACCACGTCGACGCGTACGTCGCCACCGTGATCGCGCTGGCCGACGCCTACCGGGGCGGTGTCCCCGTCAGCGGGATCCCCATCGGCGACATCAGCGGCGCGCTGCCGCCGCTGCGCGCCACCGGGACGCCGCCGCCGGCC
>SCQZ01000125.1 GCA_004299665.1 Jatrophihabitans sp. | reverse complement strand
GAGGGCGGCGACGAGGACCACGACCACGCCGCCGCGTACGCGTGGACGCAGTCGTACTACTACGTGGGCAAGGACGGCACCGAGGTCGCGATCTTCCGCGGTGTCAACGCCTCGTTCGGGCCGCTGAAGTTCTCGCAGGTCGCCGAGAACACCGACCTCAAGCTCGACGAACTCGACCAGTCGTCCCGCACGCAGGTGGTCGGCGGCATCGCGGCGAACAGCCTCGCGGACGCGCGCCAGATCGTGACCCGGCTGCGGCGCGAGCACCTGCTGCCACCCTGCCCGGCGCCCACGAACTCTGCCGGGGCGACGACGACGGCCTCCCCCGGCGCGACCGCCTCGCCGTCACCCGCCCCCGCCGCGTCCACCGGCAGCACTTCGGCCCCCCCGGCCCCGTCCGGGACGGCGTCCACCGCGCCGGAGTCCTCGGCGACGGTCAGCACGCCCTCGCACCCGCTGCGCCCCTACGTCGACTGCCTGCCGCGATCATGACCGGCGCCCTGACCCCGCAGCCGCGGTTCCCGACGCGCCGCAACGCCGAGCTCACGATGCTCGTGTTCGCGGTGCTGGTCGTCGTCGCGGCCGAGGCCGTGGTGGAGGCGACGCGCACCGGCGCGGTGTCCTCGCGCCTGATCACCTACGCCGCCGTGCCGATCGCGGTGGGACTGATCGCGCACCTGGTGATCCGCCGCGTCGCGCCGTACGCCGACCCGCTGCTGCTGCCGATCGTCGTGCTGCTCAACGGGATCGGGCTGGTCATGATCCACCGGCTGGACCTCGGGTTCGAGCAGCAGGCGGCGCTCAACGGCACCACCTTCACCGGGCAGGCGGCGCCGTCACAGGTGGTGTGGACCGCGGTCGGTGTCGCGGTGTTCGTGGGGCTGATCCTGCTCGTGCGCGACCACCGGATCCTGCAGCGCTACAGCTACACGATCGCCCTCGCGGGGCTGGTCCTGCTCGTGCTGCCGACGGTGCTGCCCGCGCGGTTCAGCGAGGTGAACGGCGCCAAGATCTGGATTCGGGTGGCCGGGTTCTCCTTCCAGCCCGGCGAGTTCGCCAAGATCCTGCTCGCGATCTTCGGTGCGGCCTACCTCGTCTCCAAGCGCGACGTGCTGTCCCTGGCCGGCCGTCGCCTCGGGCTGCGGCTGGGCACCCGCTTCGTCGGCCTGGACCTGCCCCGGGGCCGGGACTTCGGGCCGCTGCTGCTGGCGTGGCTGCTGTGCGTCGCCGTGCTTGTCGGCGGGCACGACCTGGGCACCTCGCTGATGTTCTTCGGGTTGTTCCTGGTGCTGCTGTACGTGGCGACCCAGCGGGCGAGCTGGATCGTCGTGGGGCTGGTGCTGTTCGCCGCGGGCGCCTACGTCGCCTTCCAACTGTTCGGCACGGTGCAGACGCGCGTCGGGGTGTGGCTGCACCTGTTCTCCCCCGCGCACAACGGCGACGGCTACCAGTTGCGGCAGGCGATGTTCGGCCTCGGCACCGGCGGCGTCTTCGGCACCGGCCTGGGCAACGGGCACCCCGAACTCGTGCCGCTTCCGGCGACCGACTTCATCGTCTCCAGCTTCGGCGAGGAACTCGGGCTGTTCGGGCTGGTGGCGATCCTGGTGCTGTACGGGCTGTTCGTCGCGCGCGGCCTGGCGGCGGGGCTGGCGGTGCGTGACGCGTTCGGCAAGCTGCTCGCGACCGGGCTGTCCTTCCTCGTCGCGCTGCAGGTGTTCGTCGTCGTCGCAGGGGTGACCCGGCTGCTGCCCGAGACCGGGCTGACCACGCCGTTCCTGTCCTACGGTGGCTCGTCGCTCGTGGGCAGCTACGCGCTGCTTGCGCTGTTGCTGCGGATCTCCGACGCCGCCCGGCGGCCGCCCACGCTGCCGCCCGCGGCGCTGCGCGCGGAGGCGGTGGGCGCCCGGTGAACCTGCCGATCCGCAAGGTCGCCGTGGCGATCGGCGTGCTGTTCCTCGCGCTGTTCCTGAACCTGAACCTGGTACAGGTCGTGCAGGGCGACTCGCTGCGCGACCACCCGGGCAACCGCCGCGTGTTGCTCAACGAGTACGCCAGCCCGCGCGGGCAGATCGTCGTGCAGGGCCAGGCCGTCGCGGAGTCCACCCCGACCAACGACGGTCAGAAGTACCTGCGCAGCTATCCCGGCGGCGCCCTCTACGCACCCCTCACCGGGTACTTCTCCTTCATCTACGGCCGCAGCGGCGTCGAGGAGTCCGCCGACTCGATCCTCTCCGGCGACGACCCGCGGCTGTTCACCACCCGGCTCTCGGACCTGATCACCGGCCGCAACCCCAAGGGCGGCACGGTCGAACTGACGATCAACCGCGACGCCCAGCAGGCGGCGTACAACGCGATGAAGGACGCCGCGGGGAACCTGCGCCGGGGCGCGGTCGTCGCGATCGACCCGAGCACCGGCGCGATCCTGGCGGCGGTGTCCACGCCGTCCTTCGACCCGAACATCCTCAGTTCGCACCAGGCCTCGGCGCAGCAGCGCGGCTGGCGCTGCTACCAGAACCCCACCGACTACGTGACCTCCGTCGTCCAGAGCACGATCGCGGGCGCCTCGCCGGCGCTGGGCGGCGCCGAGGTGGCCCGACTGGACGCGGCGATCCCCCGCTGGGCGGCGCAGGAGATGGCCTGGCGGGCGCAGAACACGTACGACGCCGACACCGCGGGCAGCGCGTGGGTGACCCAGCCCGATGCGAACTGGTCCGACAGCTACGTGCAGCAGATCGGGCCACCGCTGCCGTGCGGGGCGTACACCGAGACCGGCGCGCACCAGGGCGGCGCGGCGGTCCCCGCGGTGCCGGACGACCCGACCGCCTTCTTCCGTGCCTACCCGAGCGACCCCGGCCCGATGCTCAACCGCGCCTTCGACCAGGTGTACCCCCCCGGCTCCGTCTTCAAGATCATCGATGCGGCCGCCGCGCTCGCGCTCGGAGACACGCCGGGCACCCGCATCCCGGCCGCCAACGGGTACTGGCCGTTCGACCCGACCAAGACCACCGCCTGCCCGAAGAACGACCCGTCCTCGTCGTGCGTGCAGAACTTCGAGGGCGAGACCTGCGACAACGGGGTCGACGCGACCCTCGCGTTCGCGCTGGCGAAGTCGTGCAACACCGCGTTCGCCGCACTGGTGGTCGAGAAGATCGGCGGGGATCGCCTGGCCAGGCAGGCGCAGGCCTTCGGCCTCGCCGCGCCGTACGGCGAAACCGTGCCGGACCTGTGCCATCCGCCCGCGCTGCTGGTCCCGCTGCCGGTGTGCACGTCGACGCTCGGCAGCAACCAGGACCTCACCGATCCCGGCGCGCTGTCGCACACCGCGTTCGGGCAGCAGGACGTGCGCTTCACCCCGCTGCAGGCGGCCATGCTCTCCGCGGCGGTGGCGAACAACGGCACGCTCATGAAGCCCTACCTCATCGCCAAGGAACTCGGGCCGAACCTGTCCACGATCAGCCAGGCGAGCCCGACGGAGATCGGCCAGGCCGTGGACCCGGCCCTGGTCCCGGCGCTGCAGTCGATGATGGAGGGCGTCGTCGCCCCGCCCCCGGCCACCGGCGGCGCAGCGGCGATCACCGACATCCCGGGCGTCGTCGTCGGCGGCAAGACCGGCACGGCCGACACCGGGCTCTACTCGAACGGACCCTCCAATGACTGGTTCTCTGGCTTTGCGCTGAAGAACGGGCAGCCGAGGATCGCCGTTGCCGTGATCATCGAGCCGACGAACGGCGC
>SCQZ01000124.1 GCA_004299665.1 Jatrophihabitans sp. | reverse complement strand
CCGCGTCGGGAGCGGAGTGGTGAAGATCAACGGCGCGACCACCGGCGTCGCCATGAACGCACCCTTCGGCGGCATGAAGAACTCGAGCACCCAGACGTACAAGGAGCAGGCAGGGGACACGATGATGCACTTCTACACGCTGGACAAGACCGTCTACCTGAGCCCATGAACGCACCCGATCAGCACTCGACGGCACTCGAGACCGATCCGACGGCCGCCGACCACGGGCTGGACCAGGACTACGTCTACGTCTGCCGGTCCGGCCAACTGCCGGACGGCTACGTGCGACGTTTCTTCCCCCGTGGTCTGGAGCTGTGCCTGGCCCGCAACCACGGCACGGCATACGCGGTCTCGAACATCTGCACCCACATGGCCTGCCTGCTGTCGGCGGGCAAGGTCGTGGAGGACGGGATCGGCTGCTCCTGCCACGGGAGCATCTTCGACCTCGACACCGGCGAGGCGATCTACCCGCCCGCGACGAAGCCGATCACCACCTACCCGCTGGCCGAGGTCGACAGCAAGATCTTCGTCAGGGTCACCGCCGCCGACGCCGCCGCCGGCGAGGCACGCAAGCAGGCGCTCGAGCAGGCGCGCCGGCGCGCCGCGTCGACCTGATGCCCGCAGCCCCGTCGCGGCCACCGGCACTGTCACCGGAGGCGATGGTGGCGGCCAACCATCCGGCCGTCAGTGCCGCCGGGCTCGCCGCGCTCGCGGCCGGGGGCAACGCCGTCGACGCGACCCTGGCGATGGCGGCGATCTCGTGGCTGGTGCTGCCCGGGCAGTGCGGGATCGGCGGCGACGCGTTCGCGGTCGTGCGCGAACCGGACGGGCGCATCTGGTGCGTCGGGGCCAGCGGCTTCGGCCCGGACGGCGGCACCGTCGCCCATTACCGCGGCCTGGGCCTGGACGCGCTTCCGCTGTCGGGGGCGCTCGCCGTGGCGGTCCCAGGGGCGATGTCGGCACTGGCCGCGCTGCACGCGGCGGGGGCGACACGCCCGCTCGAGGACCTGTGGGAACCGGCCGCACGGGCGGCCGAACGGGGGATCTGCTGCTCGGCGAAGACGCGCGCCGACATCGCCGCCCACGAGCCGCGACTGGTCGCGGACAGCGGCACCGCCGCCGTGTTCCTCCCCCGTGGGCTCGTACCGCGGGTGGGGCAGCGCCTGACCTACCCGGACCTCGCCCGATCCATACGGCTGCTGGGGCGCGATCCCGGCGGCATGTACCACGGCGAGATCGCCGAACGGGCCGTCGCCGCCCTGCGTGCACTCGGGGCCCCGTTCAGCGGCGCGGAATGGGCCGCTGCCGATCAGGCACCGGTCACGCCGGCGATCAGCCACCCGTACGGCCCGCTCGTCATCCACGAGACCCCGCCGCCGAGCCCGGGGTGGATGCTGCTGCAGCAGGCGGCGCTGTGCGACGGCCGCCTGCCGGACCTGCCCTGGCTGGGTGCCGACGCGGTCGGCCTGCTGGCAGGCGCCGCCAGGCAGGCGTTCCGCGACCGCTGGGAACGGTGCGGCAGCGACAGCAGCGCCTGGCGCGAACTCCTCGAGCCGCAGCAGGTGGCGGCCGCGCGGGCGCGGCTGTCCCGCCTCGACCTGACGCCGTCCGGCGTGGGCGGGGACGGGGACACGACCTCGACCGTCGTCGTCGACTCCGATCGGCGTGCGGTCAGCTTCATCCAGTCGCTGGCGTTGACCTTCGGCGCCCACATCACCGTCCCCGGCACCGGGATCGTGCTGAACAACCGGCTCGGGCGCGGGGCGTACCTCGTCGAGGGGCATCCCAACGCCGTACAGCCGCGGCGCCGCCCGCTGCACACGCTCAACGCGTGGATCGCGACGGACGGGCAGCAGCGCCTGGCGCACGCCGGCAACACGCCCGGTGGCGACGGCCAGGTGCAGTGGAACATGCAACTGGTCTCGCACCTGGTCGACCACGGGCTCGATCCCCAGGCTGCCGTGTCCGCCCCCCGCTTCAGCGTCTACCCGGGCAGCGATGCCGACACGATCGGCGCGCCGGACGAGCTGCGGTGCGAGTCGAGGCTCGGCGACCGGGTCCTGTCCGAACTCGCCGCCCACGGTCACCGGATCCGGCGGCTGGGGCCGTGGGATGCCGGCGGCGGTGCGCTGGTCGTGTCGGCCGATCACGCCCACGGGGCGCTGGTGGGCGGGGTGGACCCGCGGCAGGAGGGGGTGGCGCTGGGTGCCTGACGCCGGCGCGACACGGGCGTCCCTGCCCGAAGCCCCGACGCCCCAGGGCCGGTACGTGCCGGTCACCGTGTGGCAGGGTCTGGCCTGCAGCGCGGGCATGACGCCGCGCGTGGCGGGGGTGTTGGTCGAGCAGGGCGTCGTCGGGCGCGACATCACGACGCGGCGCGCGGCCGAGTTGGCCGCGATCGCGGCGCGGAACGCGCTCGCGGCGATCGCGTCGGCCGTCGGCGGGGTCGAGAACGTGACGCGGTGCCTGCAGTTGACCGTCTTCGTCGCGGCGGCGCCCGGGTTCGCCGATCACACGGCGGTCGCCGACGGCGCGTCGGCGGCACTGTCCGCCGCGCTGGGCGATCAGGGGGTGGCCGCGCGCGCCGCCGTCGGTGTGGCAAGTCTGCCCGGTGGAGCACCCGTCGAGGTCACCGTGCTCGCGGCCGTCGACGCGGTGGGGCCCGGTAGCGGCTAGCGTGCGCCGGTCAGAGGCCCTGCTCGGCCACGTGCTTGGCGAACGCATCCAGTGCGGCCGCCCCGACGGCCTTGTCCTGCTCGCCGTTGCCGCCGCTGACCCCGACCGCACCCACGACCTGCCCCGCGTGCTCCAGCGGGAAACCTCCCACGAAGATCGCGAACTTACCCGGATGGATGAGGTTGATGCCGAACGCCTCGTTGCCCGGAAGGGCGGGGCCGTTCGGCGGCTCGTTGAACTTGTGCGTCGCGCGTTCGTGGCCGGCGGCCGTGAACGCCTTGGCCATCGCGATCTCCACCCCGGTGAGCCGCGCGCCGGGCAACCGGTGCAGCGCCAGCAGGTGCCCGCCGTCGTCGCACACGCAGATCGTCTGCCTCACGCCGATCTCCTCCGCCTTGGCCCGCGCCGCGGCAAGTATCGGCAAAGCGTCGTCGAGAGTGATTCGATAGACCTGATGCATAGCGAACTCCCATCCTGCACGTGGTTATGTCGCCAGCCTGGCGAGTCGACCGGCGCGCCGGCAACCGGCACCGTGCCGCCGGTGCAGCGATGAGATTGTGCACACTGCCCATGGAGAGGTCATGAAGGTAGCGGTGGAGCCGGCACCGGCCGGAGAAGAGGGTCCCGCGCGGGAGGCCGTGGACGGCGCGTCGCCGCTCGGGGAGCGCCTGACGCTCGGACAGCTGCTCCAGGAGCGGATCTTGCGAACCGGGGCGCCGCTGCCCTCCCTGGCACCCGAGCTCGACCGGGCGGCAGTGGCATGGTGCCTGCCGTGGGAGCAGGCCCTGGCAACCACCGACCCGCTGGCCGAGGTGATCGTCTACGCGACGGCCGACCAGCTCGACGACCGCGACCTGGGTGTCATCGCTCGCCGGGGGGCGGTCGCGGTCGTCGCGGCGGGTGGCGCCGAGACGAAGCTCGACGGTCCGGTGCCCGTCATCACCGTCGCCGAGCGCATCAGCTATCGCGACGTCAACCATCTCGTGGCCAGCCTCGTCCTCTCGCGCGAGACCCACGATCTTCGCTACGGCATCACCGTGCACCGCGCGCTGGCCGAGCTGCTGTATCGAGGCGCCGGGCTGGACGCGCTGTGCCATCTGATCGGCCGGCTCTCCGGATGCGCGACCGCCATCTTGGATCCGCAGTTCCGGGTCCTGGCGTTCGAGCAGTGCCGTGACCGGACCTTCGAACCGGCCGCGGTCGCCGCCGCCTTCCGCGCCGCCGAGCCTGCGACACCGGAGAGCGACGACCTGACCGCGACGCCGCGAGTGGTCGAACTGAGCATCGAGGGCGAGCCGAGCACCGGCGTGGCGAACGCCATCCTCCTCGCGGGCCGGCACGACGGCTGGGTCCTCGTCGTGGAGTCGACGGAGCAGCCGGTGCCGCACGACATCGAGGAGCACAAGGTCATCGTCGACCAGGCGTCGATGATCGTCGGCACCGAGTTGCTGCGGATGCGCAGCGTGGAGGCCGCGGAGGAGCGGGCGCGCGGCGACTTCGTCCACGCCCTGCTGCACGGCCGGTTCGCGACCCAGCACGACCTGGAGGCCCGCGCGGCCCATTACGGCGTGCCGGTCACCGCCGGGTACGGCGTGATCGTCGCCGGTCACCTGACCCCGGCGGACGGCACGGAGTCCCTGAACGCGCTGTTCCAGATCGCCAGGCTGGCCGCGGGGCTGGCCCCACGACCGGGTGTGCGCACGCTGGCGACGGTGGTCGGCAACCACCTGGCGGTGATCCGACAGGTCGCCGGGCCGATGGCGGCCGGCAACGCCGAGATGGCGAACGGCGAACTGGCCGAGTACGCGCGCACGTTGGAGAAGGAACTCGGCCTGCGGATCCGGCACCCGGTCGCGGTGGGCTTCGGCCGTCCGGTGCGCGGGGCCGAGCACATCATGGACAGCTACCGCGAGGCGCGCCTGGCGCTCGACCTGCACCACCGGCTCGGGATGACGCACTCGTGCGGCTTCGCCGAGCTACGTGTCTACGCGGTGCTGTCCGAGCTCGCCGGCAGCGCCCCGGCGAAGGCGTTCACGCAGGAGGTCCTGGCTCCCCTGCGCTCGCAACGGCACGGCGGTGCGGACCTGGAACAGGCGGTGATGACCTACGTCGCCCGGGCGGGCAATCTGAATGCCGCAGCCCGTGACCTGCACATCCACCGCAACACGATGCTCTACAAGCTCGAACGCGCCTCGCGGGTGCTGCAGATGGACCTGCGTGAGGCCGAGCAGCAGTTCACGATCTGGCTCGCCCACAAGCTGGACCTGCTCGCCGAAACCACGTCGGCCGTCGATCGCGACCTCAACCCGGGGTGACCTGCCGCGCCCGGTGGCGCACGGGCGAGGCGGCTTTGGGCATCGCGCCCACGGGCACCCATCGAGCCTGTGCACTGTGCACGTGGACGCGGGTGGCGCACCGGGACGAGGTTATGTCCTGAGCCGATGAGAGAGCCGTCACACGGGCCTCTCCCGGCCCACCCAGGACCTGGGCAGGGCCGGCGGGACTCGGCCGCGACAACTGTGGGTCAGCTCCGGGCTGCGGCCCGGCGACGAACGGAGGATCGAGCGTGACACTCGACATGCTGGGCACACGCGAACGGCCGGTCGCGCCGGCGGGGAGGAACCGGCGTCGCCGCCGGTCCGCGACACTCGCGGCGCTCGCCGTGGGGACGCTCGCCATGGCCGCGTGCAGCAGCGCAGGCGGCGCCGCCGGCGGTTCCGGATCGGGCGGTTCGACCCTGAGCCTGATGGCCTTCGACCCGTTCAGCGGGTCGGACGCCTCGTACGGGCCCCTGGCGCTGTCCGGCTGCTACCCGGCCGTACACCTGATCAACGCCAATGGTGGCGTGCTGGGGCACAAGCTGACATGCGGCACGTCGGACTCGCGCGGCGACCCGCAGGACGCCGTCCCTGCCGCGAACGCGGTGGTTGCGCACAAGGGTTCGGTCGTCGCGATCCTCGGACCCAGTTCGGACGAGATCCTCTCGACGATCAACATCTTCGAACAGGGACAACTCCCGTCGTTCGTGATGAGCGGCGACGCCCAGTTCGACAACCAGACCAACCAGTACTTCTGGCGACTCGTGCCACCGGATGCCGACGAGGGCTACGCGATGGCCGCCTGGGCGAAGCAGAAGGGCTTCACGAAGGCGGCGGCGGTCTTCGCGAGCGGTAGCCAGGCGCAGGCGGACGGACCGGCGTCGAAGTCCGGCTTCAAGACCCTCGGCGGGCAGATCGTGGCGGACGTGACCCTGACCCCGGGTCAGCCGTCCTACAGCACCGAGGCTGCCCAGGTCGCCGCCTCCCACCCGGATGTCATGTTCTACGACGCCGGCGCACCGGAGTCCGCGAC
>SCQZ01000123.1 GCA_004299665.1 Jatrophihabitans sp. | reverse complement strand
ATGGGCGGCGCGATGGGTGAGGACGGCTGCGGTCACGTCGTGGACGCCATCGACCTCGCGGTGCGCGAGCGGGTTCCGGTGCTGGGGCTGTGGCACTCCGGCGGCGCACGACTGGCCGAGGGCGTCGTCGCCCTGCACGCGGTCGGGCAGGTGTTCCAGGCGATGATCCGGGCATCCGGGCGGGTACCGCAGATCTCCGTGGTGCTCGGCCCCGCCGCCGGCGGCGCCGCCTACGGCCCGGCGCTCACCGACGTCGTGATCATGTCGACCGGCGGGCGGGTCTTCGTCACCGGTCCGGACGTGGTGCGCTCCGTGACCGGCGAGAACGTCGACATGGAGTCCCTCGGCGGCCCGGACACCCACGGGCGACGCAGTGGCGTGGTGCACGTCGTGACGACCTCCGAGGCCGACGCGATGGCCGCCGCGCGCACCGCGACCGCGCTGTTCGCCGAGCAGGGTGCCTTCGACCTCGCGGCGATCGGCCCGGACGAGGACCTGCGCGCGTTGCTGCCGGAGAACCCCAAGCGGGCCTACGACGTCCACCCGCTGGTCACCGCCATCCTCGACGGCGCGACGTTCCTGGAGTTGCACGCCCGCTGGGCCCCGAACATCGTCACCGGGCTGGGCCGGCTGACCGGGCGGACGGTGGGCGTCATCGCCAACAACCCGCTGCGCCTCGGCGGATGCCTCGACTCGCCGTCGGCGGAGAAGGCCGCGCGCTTCGTGCGGATGTGCGACGCGTTCGGCATCCCGCTGGTCGTGATCGTGGACGTGCCCGGCTACCTGCCCGGCGTCGGCCAGGAGTGGGACGGCATCGTGCGCCGCGGCGCCAAGCTGCTGCACGCCTTCGGCGAGGCCGTCGTCCCCCGCGCCACCCTGGTGACCCGCAAGACGTACGGGGGCGCCTACATCGCGATGAACTCCCGCTCGCTCGGCTCCAACCGGGTCCTCGCGTGGCCGGGCGCCGAGGTCGCCGTCATGGGTGCCACGGCCGCGGTCGGCATCCTGCACCGCCGCAAGCTCACCGCCGCGCCGCCCGGGGAGCGCGAGGCGCTGCACGCCGAACTCGCGGCCGAGCACGAGAGGATCGCCGGCGGCGTCGGGCGCGCCCTCGAGATCGGCGTCGTCGACGAACTGATCGACCCCGCCCGCACCCGGGCCGCGATCACCGCCGCGCTGGCCGCCGTCCCCGCGGCCCGCGGCGCCCACGGCAACATCCCGCTGTAGCCGCGCCGCGCGGCACGACGGCCGAAAGGGGTGGCCGAAAAAGCGCTGGCCGGACCGGCGCCGGTCCGCGACGCTCGGGTGATGCAGCCGGCCGTCGATCAGCGATCCTCGCTGCTCGCCGCGTACGACGAACAGTTGCGCGGCGCCGCGGAGATGCAGGGCGTGCCGAGCTGGGACCGGGACGGGCCGCTCTACCGGGGGGTGCTCGCGCGCGAGGGCTTCGTGAGCTACCGGTCGCTGGCCGGCGTCGCCGACCTCGACGCACTGATCGAGCGGACCGTCGGCTACTTCGCGGGGCTGGGCCGGATCGAGCAGTTCGAGTGGAAGACCCGGGGCCACGACCGTCCCACCGACCTCGGCGCCCGGCTGCAACGGGCCGGGCTGGTGCCCGAGGACGTCGAGACGGTGATGGTCGGCGAGGCGGTCCGACTGGCGGTCGAGGTCCCACTGCCCGCCGGGGTCCGCATCAGGCGCATCGACCAGCTTCCCGAACGGGCGGCGGCCGTCGCGGCGGCGTCGCGCATGCAGCGCGCGGTGTTCGGAACCGGCCCATCGAGCACAGAGCTGCTCGCCCGGCTGGATCGCATGGACGGCGCCGAGCAGTTCTGGGTCGCCGAGGCCGGCGACCGGGTGGTGTGCGCAGGACGTCTGGTGCGGGTGGCCGGCACCGCGTTCGCCGGCCTGTGGGGCGGCGCCACCGACCCGGCGTGGCGTGGGCGCGGGATCTACCGCGCGCTGACCGCCGCCCGGGCGGCGGCGGCGATCGAGGGCGGGGTGCGCTACCTGCACAGCGACTGCACGGCCCTGTCGCGGCCGATCCTGCAGCGCAGCGGCCTGGTCGCGGTGACCACCACCACCCCCTACCGCTGGCGGCGCTGAACCTGTGCCGACCCGCCGCCGGGTACGCCGCGCGCGGTCGGCGCGAACCCCCGAAGCGCACCGACCGCGGCAGCCCTCTGATACTTGCTCGGCCGGGGGCCGGTGCCTAGCACAACATCTGCGTCATCGGCGCGATAATCGCATGATGACCGGGGCGGGGGCGGAGGATCGGCTGGCGGCGCTGTTCGCGCGCCAGCGCCGCACGCTCGGCATCTCGTTGCCGGAACTGGCGCTGCTCAGCGGCATCGACAGGCACCGGCTGCAACGGCTGCTGACACCCGGGGGCGCCCACCTCCGGCTGGACGAGATCGGGCTGCTGGCCGAGGTGCTCAAGCTGCCGCAAGCCGAGGTCACGCGGACCGTCTGGCCCGGACGCCCGCTGCTCGACGCGACGCCCGCCACGGCACCGGATCCGGACCGGCCGCCGGCGGCGCCGGAGGAGTTGCCGACGGTCCGCCTCGCGCGGATGCTCACGCGGTCCCCGCACTGGTCCCATACGCTGGCCCCGGTCCGCTCCGGCCCCACGGCCGACCTGCAGATCCACCTGATGAACAGATTCGCGGTCGTGCCCGCACCACCGCAGGTTCCGCTGCCGGACCACCTGACGCTGCGCCGCCGGTTCCTCGAGGAGTTCACCGCCCTCCCCGTCGGGGTGGCGTTCTCGGTGTGGCGCGGGGCGTTCAGCGTCGCCGAACGGTTCCCGCACGGCCCGCAGGGCGGGCATCCGGCGCACACCTCGCCGCACGCCCTGTACCTGCAGTCGGCCGTGTACGCGGCCGACCGGCCGGCCGGGGAGTACCCGGTCCGGCTCGGCGGCGCGGCACAGGCCGGCGTCGTGGTGATCGGGCTGCGGGCCCTCACCGGATCGGAGCGGATCGCGGCGACCGTCGCCCGCGCCCTCGGTTGGGCCCTGACCGACACCTCGCGGGCCGGCAGCCGCGTCGCGCCCGTGACCGTGGCCGAGCCGCGCACCAGCGTGCGCAACGCGCTGCGGTACCGCAACCTCATGCTGGGCGAGTTCCTCGCTGCACCGGCTGCCCAGACGGTGGTCAGCCACGTCGGGACCCCGGCCACCGGCGAGCCGGGGATGGCGCCCGAGCCGCACGCGCTGCTGCTCGCCGACCCGGACACCGTGCCGTTCGTGGTGATGGTGCGCGAGTCCGACGCGCTGCTGGCCGCGAGCCTGGCGCTGCCCAGCAACGCGCGCGGCGACCGCACGGCGCTGACGACGGACATGGTGACGACCTGGCGCGACCGCCTCGTCGAGCGGGTCGACGCCCTGCACCGTGCCGGGCGCGGGTCGGTCGTGGAGATGCCCGACGGGTGGCTGGCCGCCCCCGACCAGGGCAGACGCGAGCGGCTGCGCTGGCGTGCGCACGTACAGGTGTCCCGGCAGGTCCTGCACGACCTGCTGCACCAGTCCGGACTGCGCACCGGGTTCGCGGTCCGCGACCCGCTCGCCCGGGCGTTGCTCGGCTACGAGAGCCCCGTGCCCTGGGGCTGAACGCGCTCTCAGACCACCTCGTGCAGCAGCCCGCGCGGGCCGCCGGGCACGCCCGTGCGGTACGGCTCGAGTTCGGCGTCCCAGGCGGCGCCGAGCAGTTCGTCGAGCCCGTGCCGGAACTCCTCCACCGTCGTGGCGCGCCGGGACAGCCCGCGCAGCCGCTCCTCCCCCACGACGATGTCACCGTTCACGGCGACCGTGCTGCGATGAAAGCCCCGCCCCGGAACATAGGCGAGCCGCTCGCCGTCACTGGCCGCGGTGGCGTCCTCGGTGATCTCGAAGACCAGCATCGGCCAGGCGCGCAGCGACGCCGCGATCGCGGCCGCCGTGCCGACCGCCCCGGCCCAGGCCGCCTCGGCCCGCAGGTGCGGTGCGGCGACCGGTTGCAGGCTCCACTCCAGCCGCACGGGACGGCCGATCACCGCGGCCAGTGCCCATTCGACGTGCGGGGTCAGCGCTGCCGGCACGCAGTGCAGGTAGACCACGCCGCGCGTGCGGGCGACGGCGGTACGGGCGTACGTCATGAACACACCTCCACACTCGACGGCGACGCCTTCCCCAGCGGTCCGTCCGTTGCGCGTGGTGCGTTGGGGCCCATTGTGGCCCATGAGCGTGCTGTTACACCAGTGGCGTGCCGTCGGCGTGTCAGCCCTCGGTGGCCAGGCGCACCCCGAAGGCGACCAGGATGCCGGCCGTCAGGACGTCCAGGCGCCGGCGGATCCGCGGCGCGTTCAGCCAGCGCGTCACCTGGCCGGCCAGGCCGAGCAGGACCAGCCAGTAGACCGCCGTCAGCACCAGGAAGATCGCGCCGAACAGCAGCGACATCCAGCCGACCGAGTCACCGCGCGGGATGAAGCCCGGCAAGAAGGTGATGAAGAAGACGCCGACCTTGGGGTTGAGCAGGTTCGTCAGCAGCCCGGCCCGAAAGCCCGTGCCGACCACCCCGCCCCGGCGCCGGCGGTCGGATTCGGACTCGGTCTCCACCCGGCCGCGGGTGCGCCAGGCCTGCACGCCCAGGTAGCCGAGGTAGACCGCGCCGACGACCCGCAGCACGGTGTAACCGACCTCGCTGGCCTGCAGCATCGCCGCGAGGCCGAGCACGGCGGCGCTGACCCACAGTGCCAGGCCGCACAGGTTGCCGAGCGCGCACATCGTCCCGGCGTGGCGGCCGCGCAGGATGTTGCGCACCACCACCATCGTGTCCGGGCCGGGCAGCAGCACGATGAAGACGGCGGCGACCGTGAACGCGGCGACGGCGACCAGCACACCGCGATGGTAGGCCGCTAGCGGTCCGGGGGGGTAACCGCGCGCGCGTGGATCTCCACGCAGCACGCCCCGGGCCGCGGAGCCAGGACGGCGTCGAGCACGGCGCCGGCGCGCAGCCCCTCGAGGATCCCGCTCACGAACTCGTGGTTCAACCCGCAGACCAGCCCGGGTGACTGCTCGGCGAGCGGATGGAACGGGCAGTTGCGCATACGCAGGCACTGCGGCACCGCCCCGACCGGCGCAACCGGCACCGCCACGACAGGGGCTACCGGGGTGGCGGGCTCCCGGGCCGGCTCGTAGCCCTGGTGGTCCAGGACCTGCTCGGCCAGCCCCATCGCCCGCTCCGCCCCGAGGCGTCCCGGCCGCAGCCGCTCGTGCTCGGCGCTGCCCAGCGCGCGGCCGCGTTCGCGCGCCTGCCGCCGCGCCGCCTCGGCCGCTGCCGGGCATCCCTGCGATCCCGTGACCGCGTCCAGCAGGATGCCGGCGAGCAGCGCGTGCTCGCGCTGGGGCACCTGGACGCTGACGCCCTCGGTCGGTGCGTAGCGCTTCGGCGCGCGCCCCACGCGCGGCGTGCCGGCCGTCGCGGTGGCGGTGTGCAGCAGGCCGCAGGCGACGAGTTTGTCCAGGTGGAACGCCGCCAGCTTGCGGGAGATCCCGACGGCGCGGGCGGCGTCCTCGCGGGTGACCGGCGCCTGCGAGCGCCGGGCGAACCCGTACAGCGCCGCCCGCACGGGATCGGCCAGCGCCGCGACCGCAGACACCGCGCGCTCATCCATGGACCTAGTGTAAAGCTAAATGTGATTGGTAGTGAAGTGTCGTACACCAGATATTGACGGCTCTGGCGAATAGCGCCAGACTTGATTAGTCAAATAGAG
>SCQZ01000122.1 GCA_004299665.1 Jatrophihabitans sp. | reverse complement strand
GCCGACCTGGTGCGCACCGACCCGTCCCGGCCCGCCGCGTTGCTGTACACCGGCGGCACGACGGGCCGCGCCAAGGGGGTCGTCCTCAGCTCCGACGCGCTCTCGGCGGCAGCGTGGTCGGCGACGGCGAGCGGCGTGGACGACGGCCTGGACGTCTCGCTGGTGCCGCTGCCGCTGGCGCACGTGTTCGGGCTGATGGTGTCGGTCATGGGCGTGCACGCGGTGCGACCGCAGCACACCGTGCTGATGCGCTGGTTCGACGCGGCCGGGTGGCTGGAGCTTGCGGAGCGGGAACGGGTGCAGATCGGGGCCGTCGTGCCGACCATGCTGCGGCTGCTCGCCGGGCAGCCGCTGGAGCAGCACGACCTGTCCGCGCTGGCGCGACTGGTCAGCGGCAGTGCGCCGCTGCCGCGCGACCTGCACGCCGAGTTCGCCCGGCGGCTGCCGCACGTCGAGGTCGTCGAGGGCTACGGCTGCACCGAGACGGCGGCCCTGGCCACCACGACGCCGTTCCGGCGCGGCCGCGTGGGCAGCGTCGGCGTGGCCGCGCCGACGGTGGAACTGCGCATCGAACGTCCCGACGGCTCCGCGGCGCCCGTGGGGACGGACGGCGAGATCTGCGTACGCGCCCCGAGCCTGATGACCGGCTACTGGAACGCGCCGCAGGAGACGGCCGTCGCGCTGCGGGGAGGCACGTTCCACACCGGCGACCTCGGTCACCTGGACGGGGACGGGTACCTGTACATCGTGCAGCGGTTGAAGGACGTGATCATCCGCGGCGGCTTCAACGTCTATCCCCGCGACGTGGAGGAGGTGCTGCGGGCGCACCCGGACGTCGCCGACTGCGCGGTTGTGGGTCGGCCCGACCCCGAACACGGCGAGGAGGTCGTCGCGTACGTGCAGCTCCGGCCGGGCGCGACGGCCACGGCGGACGAGTTGCGCGCGTACGGCCGCGAGCACCTGTCGGCGGTCAAGTACCCGCGCGAGGTCCACCTGGTCGAGGCGCTGCCGCTGACCAGCATCGGCAAGCTGGACCGCAAGGCGCTGCGCGCCGGCTGACGTCCTCAGATGCAGACCACCCGCACGAGTTCGTCCAGCCCGGCGAAGTCCGTGCCGTTGCGGGTGGAGAGGTCGAGGTCGTCGGCGTGAGCCGTCGCCGCGATGAGCAGGTCCGCGAAGCGCCGGCGCGGCTTGCGCCCGCCGTCGAGCACGGTGGCGACCACCGGGCCGAAGCTGCGCGCGGTCACGGCGTCGACCGGAAGCGGCTCGAGGATCGCCTCGATCTCCGGCAGTCGCTGCTGGCGCCGGGCCGCCTCGTGAGCGGTGTCCGCAGTACGCGACAGATGCCGCGGTGCGGGGTCAGAGGTCGCCGAGGACCGCGTCGCGCAGCACGTCCAGGCCGACCGAGCCGATGTCCAGCGCGTGCCGGTGGAACGCCTTGAGGTCGAAGGCGTCGCCCTGCTTCGCGCGCGCGTCCTCGCGCAGTTGCAGCCAGAGTCGCTCGCCCACCTTGTACGACGGCGCCTGCCCGGGCCAGCCGAGGTAGCGCTCGAGCTCGAAGCGCCGGAACGCCTCGCCCTCGTGCGTGTACCGGCTGAAGTACGCCCACGCCTTGTCGTAGTCCCACGCCCCGCCCCCGACCTCGGCCGGAGCGGGGAGCCCGCAGTGGATGCCGATGTCGAGCACCACCCGGCACGCCCGCATGATCGAGCCGTCCAGCATGCCGAGGTAGTCGGCCGGATCGTCCAGGTGGCCCAGGTCGGCCATCAGCCGCTCGGCGTACAGCGCCCAGCCCTCGCCGTGACCGCTGATCCAGGATCCGACCCGGCGCCAGCGGTTGAGCAACTCCCGGCGGTAGATCGTCTGCGCGACCTGCAGGTGGTGTCCGGGCACGCCCTCGTGGTACACGGTCGTCAGCTCGCGCCACGTGCCGAACTCGGTGACCCCCTCGGGCACGGACCACCACATCCGGCCCGGCCGGGTGCGCAGGTCCTCGCTCGGGGCGGTGTAGTAGATGACCCCGGTGTGGGTGGGGGCGATGCGGCACTCCAGGGTGCGGATCGCCTCCGGGATGTCGAAGTGGACGTCCGCCAGCGCCGCGACCGCGGCGTCGGAACGCTCCTGCATCCAGCGCTGCAGCGCGCGGGTTCCCACGAGCTTGCGCGACGGGTCCGCCTCGAGGTGCGCGATCGCCTCGTCGACGCCCGCGCCGGGCACGATCCGCCGTGCCGTCGCGGCCATTTCGGCGGCGAGGCGGGCCACCTCGGCCTGGCCCCAGGCGTAGGTCTCCTCCAGGTCGATCGCGGCGCCGAGGAACACCTGCGAGTACAGCGGGTACAGCTCGCGCCCGAGGGCGTCCCGCGTCGGCGCCTGCGCGCGCAGTTCCTGCTGCAAGAAGGTGCGAAGGCTCTCGTAGGCCTGCGAGGCCGCCCGCGCTCCGGTGGCGAGGTCCGCGCGCAGTGACGCCGGCAGGTCCGCGTCGGCGGCGGCGCCGTCGGCGAAGGTCGCGAAGAACCCGTCGGCACCGATGTTGTCGCCCGCCTGCCGGATCCCGGCGTCGACCTGGCGCACCGGGCTGACCCGGCCGCGGCCCGCGGCGTACCGGAGTGAGGCGATGTACCCCTCGACGGCGGCGGGGACGGCGGCCAGCCGGGTGGCGACGGCGTGCCAGTCCTCGACGGTCGCGGTCGGCATGATGTCGAACGTGTCGCGCACGGACTGCAGGGGGGAGGCGACGTTGTTCAGGGTCGCCTCGTCCTGGCCGCAGTCGCGCAACTGCTCGCGCAGCGTGAGTTCGGCGCGCAGCGCGGCGATCGTCACCCGGTCGTTGTCGTCCTGCGGCGACACGGCCGCGAGGTCGTCGAGCGCCCGTCGTCGCAGCGCGGAACCCTCGGCCCACCAGTCCGGGGTCAGCTCCGGCAGGCGGTCGTCGTACCCCGGTATGCCCATCTCGGTCGCGGCGAGCGGGTCGTGTGCCGCGTGGGCGTCCAGGTATGACTCGGCAACGGTGTCGGCGGCGGTCGTCATGGCCGCCACCCTATGCGGCGGGCCGTCGCGCAAGATGGGGACATGGTGATGCGGGTCGCGGTCGTCGGTGGCAACGGCAAGACCGGCCGCGCCGTCCGCGATGCCCTGGCGCGGCGCGAGATCGCGTCGACGGCCATCGGCCGCGCCGATTGGGGTGATCTCGCCGGCGCCCTGGCCGGCTACGGCGCGGCGTACCTGATCGCGCCCAACATGCACCCCGACGAGCCCGCGTACGTGACCGAGGCGCTCGCGGCGATGACGGCCGCCGGGGGGGCCCGCGTGGTGTACCACTCGGTCGCCTCCCCCTTCGTCCCGCTGCTGCCGCACCATGTGGGCAAGGCGCGCTCGGAGGACCTGGTCCGTCGCTCGGGGCTGGCCTGGACGATCCTGCAGCCGGGCGCCTACCTGCAGAACTTCGACCTGACGGCGGACCTGGAGGTGCCGTACGCCCTCGACGCGGTCTTCGGCTTCGCCGACCTGTCCGACGTGGCCGAGGCCGCGGCCGTCGTCCTGACCGAGGCCGGGCACGTCGGCGCGACCTACGAACTCGCCTCCCGCGTGGCGACCCCGGCCCAGCTCGCGGCCGGCGCCGGCCGTGCCGCGCGGCGGGTCGGCGCCGGCGCGGTTCACCCGTGGCTGCGGGAGATGTTCGAGTACTACGACCGCTACGGCCTGCCTGTCGGCACCCGGACCCTCGACATGCTGCTGGGCAGGCCGTGACCGGGTGTCCGGGCCGGGGCCCGGGCCCGGCTCGTGGACCGTCCGGCACCAGGTATCTTGATGTCAAGAGACTTACCCGAGCGAGGAGGCGTCCCGCATGAAGATCAGCTACACGCACACCGACGAGGCCCCAGCACTGGCGACGTACTCGCTGCTGCCGATCGTCGAGGCGTTCGCGCAACCGGCGGGCGTCGAGGTGGAACTGCGTGACATCTCGCTCGTCGGGCGGATCCTCGCGCAGTTCGGCAACCAGCGCGACGACCTGGCCGAACTCGGCGCCCTCGCCACCACGCCCGAGGCGAACATCATCAAGCTGCCCAACATCAGCGCCTCCGTGCCGCAACTGAAGGCCGCCATCGAGGAATTGCGTGCTGCCGGGCACGACCTGCCGGACTACGAGGACGCCCGCGGGACCTACGACAAGGTCAAGGGCTCGGCGGTCAACCCGGTGCTGCGCGAGGGCAACTCCGACCGCCGCGCCCCGGCGTCGGTCAAGGCCTACGCGAAGAAGCACCCGCACTCGATGGGTCCGTGGTCGCCCGAGTCCAGGTCGCGCGTGGT
The DNA here is from genome assembly GCA_004299665.1 of Jatrophihabitans sp. GTDB lineage: Bacteria > Actinomycetota > Actinomycetes > Mycobacteriales > Jatrophihabitantaceae > FW021-bin43. The sequence continues at coordinate 24 of SCQZ01000122.1, read as the reverse complement.
GACGATGGACGACGGCGACTTCCG
>SCQZ01000121.1 GCA_004299665.1 Jatrophihabitans sp. | reverse complement strand
ACGATCCAGCCGCAACGCTAGGGAGGCGCCTCCGCGGGAGCAATGCACAGAACGTGCACTCCGGGATCGTTGCCGTTCCTAGAATGTGCACCATGTCTCTCTCGGTGCGCGAGGCGCTACAGCTGCCGGCCTTCGCCGGCGCGGACCTGCAGGTGCTGGCCGGACAGGACGGCCTGGACCGTGCGGTGCGCTGGGTGCACGTCGCCGAACTGCCCGACATCGCCGCGCTGCTCAAGGGCGGCGAGTTGCTGCTGACCACCGGGATGGGGCTGCGGGACATCGGCGCCGCGCACCGCCGGCGGTACGTGCGTCAGTTGGCCGACGCCGGCGTCGCCGGCCTGGTCGTCGAGCTCGGCCGCAACTTCGGCCAGGTGCCCGCCGAGATGGTGCGGGCGGCTGCCGCGCGCGGTCTGCCGCTGGTCGCGCTGTCCCGGGAGACGCGGTTCGTCGAGGTCACCGAGCAGGTGCACCGAGCGATCATGAGCCGCCAGTACGAGCTGTTCGACCGGGTGGACGCGATCAACCGGGAGTTCACCAACCTGCTGCTCGGTGGCGCCAGCATCGGGCAGATCCTGCGGCAGCTGTCCGATGCCGTCGGCAACCCGGTCGTGCTGGAGAACACCGCGCACCAGGTCGTCGGGTTCGCGCCGCAGGACGGCGTGGCGGTCACGACCCTGCTGGCGCGCTGGGAGGAGCACTCCCGCACCAGCCACGACGAGGTGGGCCCCGGGACGGTCCACCTGACCGACGGGGGCCACCGGCCTGCGCCTGGGTCGGGATCTGGCTGCGCCACGAACAGTGGGGGCGGATCCACGTCCTGGAGGGCGAGCACCGCCTGGACGAGCTGACGCCGCTGCTGCTCGACCGCGCGGGCGTCGCGGTCGGCCTGTCGGTGCTGTCCCAGTCCGATGCCGACCACCTGTCCGACCGCGCCGCGAGCGCGGTGATCGCCGACCTGCTGACCGGCCGGTACGGCTCCACCCGCGAACTGTTCCAGCGGGCCCGCAACCTGGGCTCGGACCTGTCCACCGGCGGGCTGGCGGCACTGGTGGTCGATGCCGCCAACCTGACCGCCGTCGCCACCGAGCAGCAGCTCACCGAGCACGACCGGCAGCGGATCCGGCTGCGGCTGCGGGCCGAGTTGCGCGCCGCCCTCGCCCGGCACCGGTGCACCGGCCTGCTCGGGCTCGACGGGGACCGGGTCCTGGCACTGGTGGCCGTGCCCGAGCGAAGCCTCGTCCCGGTCGTGCTGGGAGAGGTCGCCGCGACCCTGCGCCGGGGCGTCGGCGCGCAGTACCCGCAACTGTCCGTCGTCGTCGGGGCCAGCCGGCAGTCCCGCCCCGACGCACTGCAGCGGGCCTTCGAGGAGGCCCGCATCGCCGCCGAGTTCGGCCAGCGCGACGCGACCCAGGACCTGTACCAGTTCGGCAACCTCGGCACCTACCCGCTGCTGCTGCGGCTCTCGCAGGGGCCGGAACTCGCCGCGTTCGTCGAGTCCGAACTGGGTGCGCTGCTGCAGCACGACTCCGAGTCGGGGGCCAAGCTGCTGCCGACGCTGCGGGCCTATCTCGCAGCGGCCGGCCGCAAGGCGGACACCGTCACCGCGCTGCGGGTCCAGCGCCGCACGCTCTACGCCCGGCTGGCGCGCATCGAGCGGATCGTGGGGCACAGCCTGGACGACCAGGACACCCGCACCCGGCTGACCCTCGCACTGCAGGGGGGCGAGATCCTCGACGGGCGTGCCGCGGCCCGGTCCACGGTCCCGGCGGCGGGCGGCTGAGGCCGGCGGGACCCTCCCGGGCCGCCGGAAGGACGAGCGATGGGGCGGGCCTGCGGCCCACCCCATCGTCGTATCACGCCGGCCGCCCCCGCCAGAGTTGGGCCGGCTCACGCGCCCCGGCCATTCCCCCACGGACGTCCGGACCGCTGTTCGGTCAGTGCAACGAGCCTAGGGGCACGGGGGTTACGTTCCCGTGAGGGTGACGTCCGGCCGTGTCGGGCCGCGCCCGCTCAGGACAGCCGCTCGATCACCATCGCCATGCCCTGGCCCCCGCCGACGCACATGGTCTCCAGCCCGATCTGCTTGTCGTGCCACTGCAGGGAGTTGATCAACGTGGTGGTGATCCGTGCTCCGGTCATGCCGAACGGGTGCCCCACCGCGATCGCACCGCCGTTGACGTTGAGCCGGTCCATGTCGATGCCGAGGTCACGCTGGCTGGGCAGCACCTGGGCGGCGAACGCCTCGTTGATCTCGACCAGGTCGATGTCGGCGATGCTCATGCCGGCGTGCGCCAGTGCGCGCTGGGTGGCCTGCACCGGTCCCAGCCCCATGATCTCCGGGGAGAGCGCCGACACGCCGGTGGCGACGATGCGCGCGAGCGGGGTCAGCCCCAGCCGCCGCGCCTTGTCGTCGCTCATGATCACGACGGCGGCGGCGCCGTCGTTGAGGGGGCAGCAGTTGCCCGCCGTCACCCGGCCGTCCGGGCGGAACACGGGCTTGAGGGCGCAGACCGCCTCGTAGGTGACGCCGGCGCGCGGGCCGTCGTCGGTGCTGACCACCGTGCCGTCCGGCAGCGTGACCGGCGTGATCTCGCGGGCCCAGAAACCGTTCGCGATCGCCTTCTCGGCCAGGTTCTGGGACCGCACCCCGAAGTGGTCCATGTCCTCGCGGCTGACGTCCTTGTACAGCGCCACGTTCTCCGCCGTCTGCCCCATGGCGATGTACACGTTCGGCAGCTCGCCGTCCTGGCGCGGGTCGCGCCACGAGGACGCCCCGCCGCCGGCGACCTCGGCCACCCGCGCCTCGGCGTGGGCGTAGACCGGGTTGTGCGTGTCGGGCCAGCCGTCGGCGTTGCCGCTGCGGTAGCGCGAGACCGTCTCGACGCCGGCCGAGACGAACGCGTCGCCCTCACCGGCCTTGATGGCGTGGAACGCCATGCGGGTGGTCTGCAGCGAGGACGAGCAGTAGCGGTTGACGGTGGTGCCGGGCAGGAAGTCGTAGCCGAGGTTGACCGCGACCACCCGGCCGACGTTGAAGCCGGACTCGCCGGCCGGCTGGCCGCAGCCCATCATCAGGTCGACGATGTCGTGCGGGTCCAGTTCCGGCACCTTGTCCAGGGCGGCGCGGACGATCTGCGTGGCGAGATCGTCGGGCCGGATCGTCGCAAGCGTGCCCTTGACGGCGCGCCCGATCGGTGAGCGGGCGGTCGAGACGATGACGGCCTCGGGCATGGGGACTCCTTCGACGCGGGGGTGTGCCCTCGATGCTGCCAGTCCTACCCGGCCGGTGTCAGCCGGTGGTCGCCGGTGTCACCTGCGTCGCGGTCTCGCGCGAGGTGACGTCGCGGCGCTGCTGGCGGCGCCGGCGCAGCCGCACCAGCCCGCCCCGGCCGCGGCGCAGGATCTTGTCGGCCGGCGCGACCTCGCTGCCCGGGCGCTGGACGGCCTGCGCCGCGGCCTTCTCGACCGGCTTGGCGCGGCGGGTGGTGAACGGCCCGGCCGCGCGGGTCCGGGTGCGCAACCCGAGCGCGTCCAGGCAGGACGGCAGGATCGCCGCGACCGCCTCCACGTAACCGGCCGCGGAGGGATGGAACTCGTCGGCGGCGAACAGGTCGCGGCGACCGTCGAAGATCGGACCGAGCAGGTCGCCGAGCGAGACGGTCCGTCCGCCGGCGTGCACGACGGCGATCGTCTGCTCCTTGGCCATGGTGCGCGAGAGCCGCCGGGCGTACCAGCGCAGCGGCTGCGGCAGCGGGCGGATCGTGCCGAGGTCGGGGCAGGTGCCGACGACGACCTCGGCGCCGCGCGCCCGCAACCGCCGCACCGCCTCCTCGAGCAGGTGCACGACCCGTTCCGGGCCGGTCCGCTCGGTGACGTCGTTCGCGCCGATCATGAGGACGGCGAGTTCGGGCCGTCCGCCGCGCGCCTCGAGCCGGTCGAGTTGCGCGGCGAGGTCCTTGCTCTCCGAGCCGACCACCGCGACGTTCGTGATGCGCACCGGCCGGCGCGCCGCGGCCGAGATGCCGATCGCCAACTGCGCCGCGGGGGTGTCGCGGGAGCGGGCCACGCCGTAGCCGGCGGCCAGCGAGTCGCCGAGCATCGCGACCCGGATGGGCGGCCGATGCGGGCTCACACCGGCGGCGGCCCAGACCGTGCCGTCGGAGTTGGGCGGGTCCGTCAGCGCCTTCGGGATGCGGTGTTCGGCGACCTTCACCTCGCCCAGGATCAGGCCGACCACCGCGCCCGCCACCGCACCGAGGACACCGACGCCGGCGCCGCCGATCGTGGCGATCCGGCGTGCCTGACCCACCTGGCGTCCTCTCCTGGAAAACATCGAGCCTATCGGCGCGACCGAATAGGGTCGCGGCATGCGCTACCACGACTCCGTACTGGAGCTGATCGGAAACACGCCCCTGGTCCGGCTGCGTTCGGTGACGGAGGGGATCTCGGCCACCGTGCTGGCGAAGGTGGAGTACGTCAACCCGGGGGGCTCGGTCAAGGACCGCATCGCCGTGCGGATGATCGACGCGGCCGAGCGCTCCGGCGCGCTGCGGCCGGGCGGGACGATCGTGGAACCGACGTCCGGGAACACCGGCATCGGCCTGGCCCTCGTCGCCCAGCAGCGTGGGTACTCCTGCATCTTCGTCTGTCCCGACAAGGTCAGCGGCGACAAGATCAACACCTTGCGGGCGTACGGCGCCGAGGTCGTGGTCTGCCCGACCGCCGTCGCCCCGGAGGATCCGCGCTCGTACTACTCCGTGTCGGACCGACTCGCCCGTGAGACGCCCGGGGGCTGGAAGCCGGACCAGTACGCGAACCCGGAGAACCCGCGCTCGCACTACGAGACGACCGGCCCGGAACTGTGGGAGCAGACCGACGGGCGGATCACGCACTTCGTCGCGGGCGTGGGCACCGGCGGGACGATCAGCGGCACCGGCCGATACCTCAAGGACCGCGGCGCGGTGCAGGTGGTCGGCGCCGACCCGGAGGGGTCCGTGTACTCCGGCGGCACCGGGCGTCCGTACCTGGTCGAGGGGGTCGGCGAGGACTTCTGGCCGGCGACCTACGACCGGGACATCTGTGACGAGATCGTGGCGGTGTCCGACGCCGACTCCTTCGAGATGACGCGGCGACTGGCCCGCGAGGAGGGGTTGCTGGTCGGCGGGTCGTGCGGCATGGCGGTGGTCGCGGCACTGCGGGTGGCGCGGCGGTGCGGGCCCCAGGACGTCGTCGTCGTACTGCTGCCGGACGGCGGGCGGGGTTACCTGTCGAAGATCTTCAACGACACCTGGATGAGCGACTACGGCTTCCTGCGGGCATCGGGGGAGACGACGGTCCTGGACGTGCTACGCGGCAAGTCCGGCGCGACGCCCTCGCTGGTGCACACCCACCCGCACGAGACGGTGCGCGAGGCGATCGACATCCTGCGCGAGTACGGCGTGTCGCAGATGCCGGTGGTGCGGGCCGAGCCGCCCGTGACGGCGGGGGAGGTGGTCGGGTCGGTGTCCGAGCGCGCGCTGCTGGAGGCGCTGTTCACCGGCGCGGCGTCCCTCGCGGACGCGGTCGAACGGCACATGTCCGACCCGCTGCCGATCATCGGGTCGGGCGAGCCCGCCGCGGCCGCCACCTCGGCCCTCGGCTCGGCCGACGCGCTGCTGGTGCACGTCGACGGCAAGCCGGCGGGGGTCCTCACGCGACAGGACCTGCTCGGGCACCTCACGGCGGCGCTGTCCTGACCGGTCAGGTGACGGCGCCCGGCCGTTGCCTCGGTGTGCGCGGTGGTCGGGGTACGTTCGCGCCATGACCAGTGGGCCGGGCTTCTCGACGCGAGCCATCCATGCCGGGCAGGAGCCGGACACGCTGACCGGGGCGGTCACGGTGCCGATCTACCAGACCTCGACCTACAAGCAGGACGGCGTGGGAGGCCTGCGGGGCGGGTACGAGTACAGCCGCTCGGCGAATCCCACGCGCACCGCGCTGGAGACGGCGCTGGCGGCCCTGGAGGGCGGCGGGCGCGGGCTCGCCTTCGCCTCCGGGCTGGCCGCCGAGGACACCCTGTTCCGCACCGTGTGCCGCCCGGGCGATCATGTGATCCTGCCCGACGACGCATACGGCGGGACGTTCCGCCTCGTCGCACGGGTGCTGGCGAACTGGGGGATCGAGTACACCCCGGTGCCGCTCACGGAACCGGCAGCGGTGCGTGCCGCGCTGCGCCCGCGCACGAAGATCGTCTGGTGCGAGACCCCGACCAACCCGCTGCTGGGCATCGCCGACATCGCGACGCTCGCCGGTGTCGCGCACGGCGGCGGGGCGCTGCTGGTCGTCGACAACACCTTCGCCTCGCCGTACCTGCAGCAGCCGCTCTCGCTCGGGGCGGACGTCGTGGTGCATTCGACCACCAAGTACCTGGGCGGGCACTCGGACGTGGTGGGCGGTGCGCTGATCTGCGCGGACGCCGCGCTGGGCCGGGAACTGGCGTTCCACCAGAACTCGATGGGGGCGGTTGCGGGGCCGTTCGACGCGTGGCTGGTGCTGCGCGGCATCAAGACGCTCGGCGTCCGGATGGACCGGCACTGCGCAAACGCCGCACGCGTCGTGTCGTTCCTGTCCGACCATCCCGCGGTGTCGCGCGTGCTGTACCCGGGGCTCGCGTCGCACCCGGGGCACCAGATCGCCGCACGGCAGATGCGCGGGTTCGGCGGGATGGTCTCCTTCCGGCTCGCCGGCGGAGAGGAGGCGGCGCTGAAGGTGTGCGAGCTCGCCTCGCTGTTCACGCTGGGCGAGTCGCTCGGCGGGGTCGAGTCGCTGATCGAGCACCCGGCGCGGATGACGCACGCGAGCGTCGCGGGTTCGGCGCTGGAGGTGCCCGGGGACCTGGTGCGGCTGTCGGTGGGCATCGAGGACGTCGAGGACATCCTGGCCGACCTGGCCCAGGCGCTGGCCTGAGCGGCTGCGACATGCGTTAGCGGTGCTCCTGGCCCGCTCACGCATGTCGAACCCGGACCCGGACGGCGGCGCTACGGTTCCGGTATGGGGTGCCGGGCGTGCGCGATCTGGGACGAGGGGTATCTCGCGTACGACTTCGGCGAGCACCCGATGAACCCGGTCCGCCTCGACCTCACCGTGCGGCTCGCCCGCGACCTGGGCGTCCTGGACCGGCTCGAGGTGATCGCGCCCGTGCCCGCGACCGAACCGCAACTGCTGACCGTGCACGGCGCGGACTACCTGGACGCGGTACGGACGGCGAGCAGCGACCCCGGCTTCGCCGGGTACGGCCTGGGCACCGACGACGACCCGGTGTTCCCCGGCATGTTCGACGCCTCCGCGCTCATCGCGGGCGGGTCCGCCCTCGCGGCACGGCGACTGCTGGACGGCGCCGTCGAGCACGCGGTCAACATCGCGGGGGGCCTGCACCACGCGATGCGCGACTACGCCAGCGGCTTCTGCGTCTTCAACGACGTCGTGCTCGCGATCCGGACCCTGCTCGACGCAGGCGTCGAGAGGGTCGCGTACGTCGACGTCGACGTCCACCACGGCGACGGCGTGCAGGCAGCCTTCTACGACGAGCCGCGAGTGCTCACCGTCAGCCTCCACCAGGATCCGCGCACCCTGTTCCCCGGGACCGGGATGGCCACCGAGGTCGGCGCGGGCGCCGCCGCGGGCACCTCGGTCAACGTCGCGCTCCCGCCCGGCACGGGGGACTCCGGCTGGCTGCGTGCGTTCGACGCGGTGGTGCCGGGCGTCCTGCGCGCGTTCGGGCCGCAGGTCCTGGTCACGCAGTGCGGTTGCGACACCCACCACGAGGACCCGCTCGCCAACCTGGCGCTGTCGGTGGACGGCCAGCGCGAGGCGATCGTGCGATTGCACCGGCTGGCGCACGAGATCGCCGGTGGGCGGTGGCTGGCACTCGGCGGCGGCGGGTACGGCGTGCTGCGCTGCGTCCCGCGCACCTGGACGCACCTGCTCGCGGAGGCGAGCGGGACGGCGGTGCCCGCCCAGACCGCCGTGCCGCAGGCATGGATCGACCACCTGCGCGGCCGGGGCGTCACGCAGGAGTTGCCGCGGTTCATGGGCGAGGGGCGCCTGCCGTTCGTCGAACCGTGGCAGCCCGGCGGGGACAGCTGGCTGGATCGCGCCGTGTGGGCGACGCGGCGCGAGGTGTTCCCGCTGCTCGGACTGGACCCGGACGACCCCCGTGACTGAGGACCTGCCCGCCTACGACGACAGCGAGGCACCCGAGCCGCCACCACACTGGGAGGCCGACGTCGTCGTCGCCGACGGTGGCACGGTTCACCTGCGCCCCGTCCGGCCGTCGGACGCCGCGAAGCTGGTCGCGCTGCACTCGCGGCTGTCGGCCCGCACCCGCTACCTGCGCTACTTCTCGGCCTACCCGCGCATCCCGGAGCGCGACCTCTACCGCTTCTCGCACGTGGACCACCACGACCGGGTGGCGTTCGTGGTCGAACTGAACGATCTCGCGATCGCCGTCGGGCGCTACGAACGGCAGCCGGGCGCCGACGAGGCGGAGGTCGCGTTCGTCGTCGACGACGAGCACCAGGGTCGCGGCATCGGGTCGGTGCTGCTCGAGCACCTCGCCGCGGCCGGGCGCGAGAGCGGGCTGAAACGCTTCAGCGCCGTGGTGCTGGCCGAGAACACCGGGATGATCCGCGTGTTCCGGGACGCCGGCTACGCGATCACCCGCGAGTTCGACCACGGCGAGGTGAATCTCGAGTTCGCGATCGACGAGACCGCCGTGACCGAGTCCGTGATGCACGAGCGCGAGCAGCGGGCCGAGGCACGCTCCATCCAACGGCTGCTGTTCCCCACCTCGGTGGCCGTGATCGGGGCGAGCAACGACCCCGACAAGATCGGCGGCGCGCTGTTCGCGAACCTGCTGCGGATGGGTTTCGACGGGCCGATCTACCCGGTGAACGCCGAGGCGCGCCACGTCGGCGGCGTCCCGGCATACGCCGCCGTGGTCGACATCGGCGAACCGGTCGACCTCGCGGTGATCGCGGTCCCGGCCGCCGGCGTCCGCGAGGTGGTCGAGCAGTGCGCCCGGCGCGGGGTGCGAGGGCTGGTCGTCACCAGCGGCGGCTTCGGTGAGGGCGGTGACGACGCCGGCCTGCAGGCGCAGCGGGACCTGGTGGGCTACGCCCGGGCCCACGGCATGCGGGTCGTCGGGCCCAACTGCCTCGGCCTGATCAACACCGCGGGCGGGACCCGTCTGAACGCATCGCTCGCACCGCTGCCGCCGCTGCCGGGCCGGATCGGGTTCTTCTGCCAGTCCGGGGCGCTCGGCGTCGCGGTGCTCGGGGAGGCGGCGCGGCGTGGCCTGGGGATCTCCACCTTCGTCTCCGCCGGCAACCGTGCGGACGTCTCGGGCAACGACCTGCTGCAGTTCTGGGAGAACGACGAGCACACCGACGTCGTGCTGATGTACCTGGAGAGCTTCGGCAACCCGCGCAAGTTCGTCCGGCTGGCGCGGCGGCACGCACGCCACAAGCCGATCATCGCCGTGAAGAGCGGCACCGGGCCGGTGGTGCGGGCGCTGGAGCAGACCTCGACGCCGCTGCCCGAGGTCAGCATCAAGGCGCTGTTCGAGGCGTCCGGCGTCATCCGGGTGGAGACGGTGAGCGGCATGTTCGACGCGGCCCTGCTGCTGGCCAGCCAGCCGTTGCCGCGGGGCGACCGGGTGGCGGTGGTCGGCAACTCCACCGCGATCGGCGTGCTCGTGGCCAACGCCTGTTCGGCGGAGCGGCTGTCGCTGGTGCGCATCGACGACGTCGGGGTGAGCGCCGGGGCGGCCGAGTTCGAGACCGCGCTGCGCGCCACCCTGGACGACGAGCAGGTCGACTCGGTGGTCGTCGTCTTCGTCCCGCCGCTGCAGCGCGCGGCCAGCGAGGACGTCGCGCGGGTGCTGCGTGAGATCGCCGCCGCCGGGACCAAGCCGGTGCTGTCGACGTTCCTGGGTTTCGAGGGGGTTCCGGCGGCCCTGGCGGTGGCGGGGGAGACGCACCCGGAGCGGGGATCGGTGCCGTCCTACCCCTCGCCGGAGCGGGCGGTGCGGGCGCTGGCCCGGGCCGTGCGCTACGCGCAGTGGCGCGACACCCCGCAGGGCCGGCTGCCGCACCCGGACGGCACGGACCTGAGGGCGGCGCGCGCGCTCGTCGAGGGCGTGCTGGCGGGCGCGCCACAGGGCCGGGCGCTGACCGCCGGCGAGGCCGGACTGCTGCTCGGGTGCGTGGGGGTGCGCCAGTCGCTGGAGGTGCCGGCGTCGGCGGTCGAGGTCGTGCTGGGGCTGTTCGACGACCGGTCCTTCGGTGCGCTCGTCTCGTTCGGTATCGCGGGCGTGGCGATCGAACTGCTGGCCGACCGTGCCTACGCCGCCGTGCCCCTGACGACGGCCGACGCCGACCGCCTGGTGCTGACGCCGCGCGCCGCGCCGCTGCTGACCGGGTACGGCGGCGCCGAGCCGTGCGACCTGGCGGCCCTCACCGACCTCGCCCTGCGGCTGTCCGTCCTGGGTGACGCGCTGCCCGAGGTCGCCGAGTGCGAGCTTGCCGTGGCGGCCGCGCCGTTCGGCGCCCACGTCACCGCGATGCGGGTGCGACTGGCGCCGCCGACGGCGCGGCTGGACACCGGCCCGCGCCGCATGCGGGGCCTGTGACATCGCATCCCGGGACGGCCGGGCTACGGCGCGACGAGCTGGAGCAACGACGGCGGGACGTGCCAGTCGTAGCGGACGGCGGTGCCGTTGGTGGCCTGGTTGGAGTCCGGCGCGCAGCTGAAGGTGACCACGACATCGGGCTGTCCGGGGGCGCGCAGCACCAGGCCCGCGGCGCTCGGGCCCGAGCACCGCGGTCCGCCGGGCGCGACGGCGACCGCGGCATCCAGGCCGTCGGCCACCGACTGCGCGCCGTCGCCGGTGAGCTGCACGGCACGGACGGGGCCGGACCCCCGGTACCCGCACGCCAGCAGGCTGTTCACCGTCGCGGTGAACAGCGGCCCGTCGCCGCCGAACTGCCCGGTGCCGCCGCCGCCGGGCAGCATGAGACGCTCCGGCCGGACCGGGCACTGCGACGGATCGGCGGAGCGGACGCCGGCGGCGGGGACCCCGGCGTGGCCCGGTGCCGGCGTCGCGACGGACGCCCGGCCCGGGGGCTGCGCGGCCGGCGCGGGACCGGACCCGTCGTGGTGCGCCAGGGCGGCCGCACCCGCGCCGATGCCGGCGACGACGATGACGGCCCCGGCCGTCGTGGCGAACCGGACGCGGCGGGCACGCCGGGCGGTGTGCGCGTGCCGGATCACCGCGTCGGCGTCCAGGCCGCCGTCCTGCCCCTCGCGCAGCGCGGCGCGCAGCTCGTCCTCGCTCGGGCTCATGTCCGCCCCGCCTGCACCCGCAACTTCGCCAGCGCCCGTGAGCCGGTGCTCTTCACCGTCCCGAGCGGGATGCGCAGCGTCGTCGCGGTGTCCTGCTCGGACAGGTCGCAGTAGTAGCGCAGCACGATCACCGCGCGTTCGCGCGGCTCCAGGTCCCGGAGCAGGCGGCGCAACTCGTCGCGGTCGTCGGCGCGGCCGCTGCCGTCGTCGACGGCCGTCTCGGGGATAACCTCGCTCGGACGCTCGCCGCCCCACCGCCGCCGCGACGCATCGAGGTGTGTCGTCACCAGAACGCGGCGGGTGTACGCGAGCGGGGCGTCCACGCGCCCCCACCGCAGGTACAGCTTGGTCAGCGCCGCCTGCACCAGATCCTCCGCCCGATGGTGGTCCCCGGTCAGCAGCCGGGCGGCGTGCAGCAGCGTCGCGCCGTTCGCCCGGACGAACGTGCTGAACGCGGCGTCCTTCTCAGCCCGGTCGCGCACCCGACCTCCTGCCCCTACAGACGAGCAGGCGGTCCGGGGAGGTTCCCGCGGCCGGTCAGCGGGCGCCGCCGGTCAGGGCGGCGTGCAGCCGGGCGCCGCCGACGGGTCCCAGGGCGGCGCCGACGCCCATGACCGCGAAGCCCGCCACGGCCAGCCAGTACCCGGTTCCGCGCAGCCGCCACCAGAACGAGAAGTCTCCGCCGTTGACGAGTTCGAGCGACAGGGTCGTGACGACGATCGCGGCGACGGCGACGGCGGGGGCGATGACGCGCGAGGCGGTGCGTACCCGGCTCGGTACCAGGGCGGCCAGCGCGCAGGCGAACAGCAGCCCCAGCATCGCCCACGCCAGCCAGCCGAAGTAGGCGCCGGCGAGCCCGGAGCCTTCGCTCGACCGGCTGATCAGGGTGGCGACCTGGTCGTAGGTGGGTTGCAGCGGTGACAGGAAGACCTTGTCGCCGACGTTGACGGGCACGCCCGTGAACCAGCTCGCCGAGGTGATCGCGATGAGTACCGGCAGCAGGCCGGCGACCAGCACCAGGGCGCCGACGAAACCGAAAGCGCTCGCGGAGGCCTGCACCTCTCCCAGGTCGGCCGGGACGGGATCGGCACCGGCGTCGTCGGGCCGGACGCCGGGAGGCGGCTCGGTCAGCGGCACGAGATCCACATCCTCTGATGGGCCGTCGGGTGGTCGGCGTCGGTGAAGACCTCGCCGTGGCGCTGCCAGCCGCACCGCTCGTAGAAGCCGGCCGCGCTCTCGCGCGCGTAGCACCACAGCACCGCGGCACCCTGCTCGCGGGCGTACGCCTCGGCGGCGGCGACGACGGCCCGGCCGTGCCCGCTGCCGCGCGCCGCCGGGGCGGTGGCCATCTGCCGCAACTGCCAGGCGGTCCGGCCCGGCAACCAGGGGCAGGGCTGCGGGAAGACGAAGCTGGCGCACAGCGGGCGGCCGTCACCGGCGAGGTCTGCCAGGTGAACCGCGTCCGGTCGGTCGTCGCCGGGCAGCACGTCGTCGGCCGTCAGGTGCGGGCGCAGCACCGCGCGGCGCAGTTCCCGGGTCAGCCCCGGATCGACGACGACGACGGCACTCACCCGCCCGGCTGGTACACCATGAGGAAGACGATCGCGACGAAGATCAGCCCGACGACACCGCCGCCCGCGCCGACGCGCGCGGTCAGCGTGACCACGGACTGCTCGGCGGCGACCTGCTTGCGGGCCCGTTCGAGTGTCGGGACGACCAGCCCCAGCACCAGG
>SCQZ01000016.1 GCA_004299665.1 Jatrophihabitans sp. | reverse complement strand
CCGCTCCACCCTGCACGGCGCGTTCGCCCGCGGCTACGACGCGACCCTGGTCTCCGACGCCCACACCACGGAGGACCTGACCGCCTGGGGAGCGCCCCCGCCCGAGCAGGTGATCGCCCACACGAACCTGTACTGGGGATTCCAGACCGCGCCGGGGCGCACCGCCGGGACGGTCGTCACCGCGGACGTCGCCTTCGACTGAGGGGCGCCGCACGCCGCGGCGAGGGAGAGATCAGAGGGACAGCACCGGCAGTGGCATGCCGGTGCGGTGACGCCGGCGGCGCAGCACGACCCGCCGGGTTCCGTCCTCGAAGCGCTGCACCTGGGCCAGTTCCCAGCCGCCGAACTCGGCGTGCAGGGACAGTTGCGCCGCTGCGGGGATCCGCCCGACGTCGGCCGGGATCCGCAGCGGCGCGTACTCCCAGTCGGGATCGGTGCCCTCCTCGGCCTGCTGCATCCCCTCATTGAACGCCCGCGGGGCCGGTTGCACCACCGTCGTCGTACTCGCGCAGCAGCGACCGCAGTTGGGTCAGGCGCGGCTGCGCCCCGACCTGGCGCACCGCGCGGGCCAGGGCCGGCCCCGACGCGTGCACCACCGACAGGTGCCGCTGTGCGCGCGTGATGGCGGTGTAGACGAGCGGTCGGGACAGCATCGAGGCCGCCTCCGGCGGGAGCGCGACGACGACGGCGGGGAATTCCGAGCCCTGCGCCCGGTGCACGGTGATCGCCCAGCCGTGCGTGAGATCGGCCAGCGCCTTGCCCTTGACCTGCGCCGTGCCACCGGTGAACTCGACCGTGACCGCGCCGCCGCGCTCGAGCGCCGTGACCGTCCCGACCTCGCCGTTGGCGAAGCCGTCCGGTTCGGCCTCCGGATGGTTGGCTGTGGCGACGACGCGGTCGCCGACGTCGAAGCGGCCGTTGGCCGAACCGGACCCGGGATTGAGCTGCGCCTTGAGCGCGGCGTTGAGTGCCTGCGTCCCCGCGCCACCGCGGTGCACCGGCGTCACCACCTGCACCAGGTCGGCAGGGATGCCGAGCGCGCGGGGGATCGAGTCGGTGACCAGTTGCACGACGCGGTGCGCGGCCTCGGCCGAACCGCGTGCGGGGACGACGACGACCTCGCGCCCGGGGTCGTCGACCGGCGGCAGGTCGCCGGTGCGGACGGCGGCGGCGAGGCGGGCGATCGTCCCGCCCGCCTCCTGCCGGTACAAGGTGGTCAGCTCGGTGACCGGCACGGTGCCGGAGTCGATCAGGTCGCCGAGCACCCGGCCGGGTCCGATCGAGGGCAGCTGTGCGGCGTCGCCGACGAACACCAGGTGGGTGCCGTCGGCGCAGGCCGACAGCAGCGCGTCGGCGAGCAGCACGTCGAGCATCGACGCCTCGTCGACGACGACGACCTGCTCGTCGAGGGGCCAGCCCTCGTTGCGGGCGAAGCCGCCGTCGAAGCTGACCTCCTCGCCCCGCTGGCGCGGCTGGGCGCCGAGTAGCCGGTGCAGCGTCGTGGCCGGGGCGTCGCACAGTTCCTCGAGCCGCTTCGCGGCGCGCCCGGTCGGTGCCGCGAGCGCGACGGCCCTGCCGGCCCGCTCGGCCAGCCGCACCAGGGTCGCGATCGTGCGCGACTTGCCGGTGCCCGGCCCGCCGGTCAGGACGCTGACACCGGACTCGAGCGCCGCCCGCACGGCCGCCTGCTGGGCGTCGTCGAGGTCGCCGGCCCGGTCGTGGCCCGGTGGCGCGACCGGATCGGCGGTGGCGCGTAACCGGGCGATGCCCTGGGCGATGCCGTCCTCGGCGACCGCGAGGTCGCACAGTGCCAGACCGGCGCCGACCTCGACGACCGCGCCACCGGCCAGTGCCGCGGCGACCGCCGCGGCAGCATCCGCGGCCCCGAACTCCACCAGCCCGCGGGCGACGGTCTCGACGCTCGCCACCGTCGAGCCCTGGCGCGCCTGGCGTGCCAGGACGAAACCCACCAGGGCCCGGGCCCGGCGCGGGTCGTCGCGCCGCACGCCCGGCAGCAGCGCGCGGGCGAGGCGGTCGGCCTCGCCGGGGGAGACGCCGGCGACGGCGAGCAGCTCCCACGGATCGGCACGCACGGCCTGGGCCGCGGCCGGGCCGAGCAGATCCACGGCCCGCGCGGCCAGGCGGGCCGGCAGACCCACGGGGACCAGCAGTGCCGCCACCTCGTACGTCGGCCCCGCGGCCACGAACGCGGACAGCAGCCGGCCCGCCCGGACCGGACCGACCTTCGGCAGCGCCGCCAGGCTCGCCGCGCTGACGTCCTGCGGTGCGCTGATACCCGCGTCGCCCAGCGCCGCGGCCAGTCGCCGGCCGAGGCCGGGCCACAGCCCCGCCTCGCAGAACGCGGCGAAGACGGGATCGGGGCAGGTCAGGAGACGTCCTCCGGGTATCCGACGGCCGGCGCGGACACGTCGTCGAGCGCCTCGCCGATGGACGCGGGCAGGTCGAGCGACAGGCATGCCAGGGCGGCGGTGAGCTGGCCGAGCGTGCGGGCACCGAGGATCGGCGCGGTGACCCCGGGACGGTTGCGCACCCAAGCCAGCGCCACGGCGACCGGGGAGGTCGCCAGCCCGTCGGCCGCCGTCGCGACCGCCTCGACGATGCCCCCGGTGTGGGGCCGGTGCTCGATCGGCAGCCGCCGGGCCGCGGCCGCGGCCCGCGAGTCGGACGGCACGCCGGTGCGGTACTTCCCGGTCAGCACTCCGCCGCCGAGCGGCGACCACGGCAAGATGCCGATGCCGAGGGCCGCACAGGCCGGCGCGACCTCCCGCTCGATGCCGCGCTCCAGCAGCGAGTACCGGACCTGGTTGGCCACCAGGGGGGCGCGGCCGGGCACCGCCCGCTGCCATGCCGCCGCGCGACCCAGGCGCCAGCCGCAGTAGTTGGAGACCCCGGCGTAGCGCACCTTGCCGGAGGAGACGGCGGCGTCCAGCGCGGCCATGGTCTCCTCGAACGGCACGGTGTCGTCGACGTAGTGGACGTACCACAGATCGACGTGGTCGGTGCCCAGCGCGGTCAGCGAGGCGTCCAGTTGCCGCAGCAGCGCGCCGCGCGAGCAGTCGACGATCCGGCGGCCGTCGGGCAGCCGGGTGATCCCGGCCTTCGTGGCGACGGTGAGCTCGCAGCGCGGCACGACGTCGGCCAGCAGCGAGCCGACCAGCCGCTCGGTCTCGCCGAACCCGTACGACGCGGCGGTGTCCAGCAAGGTCCCGCCCGCGTCACGGAAGGCGACCAGTTGCGCGGCGGCGTCGTCCGGATCGGTCTCGACACCCCACGTCATCGTCCCCAGGCCGAGCTCGCTGACCTTCAGGCCGCTGGTGCCGACCGCGCGCAGTTCCACGGCCGCGAACCTACCGGCTCGCGCCGGGCCTGCGGCGGCGAGCCTCCCGGCCGCCTGGCCGGTGCGGCCCGTCGCGCTCGCTAAGGTGACCCTGCCGGGAGGGCGCAGGACGGATCGGGGACGACAGGAAAGCGGGTTTGCGCGCGATGACGCTGCTGCAGGCGCTCGTGCTCGGCCTGGTCCAGGGGCTGACCCAGTTCCTGCCGGTCTCCGCCGAGGCGCACCTGCGGATCGTCCCCGCGCTGTTCGGCTGGCGCTTCCACGGCGGCACCGGTGTCGAGCCGGGCGTCGGCTTCATCGGCATCATGCAACTCGGCACCACCGCCGCGATCCTGGTGTACTTCTGGCGCGAGTTGCTGCAGGTGAGCGTGGCCTGGATCCGCGGCCTGTACGACCGGTCGGTGCGCGGCAGCCTCGAGTACCGGCTGGGCTGGTACCTGATCCTGGCCACGATCCCCGCCGTCGCCCTCGGCGTGATCTTCACCGACCGGCTGGAGGCGGGCGGGCGCAACCTGTGGCTGGTCGCCGGCGTGCTCATCGGGTTCGGGCTGCTGCTGGGCGTGGCCGAGCGGATCGGGCGCCGGCGGCGGGAGGAGGAGGGGCTCAACCGCCTCGACGCGATCGTCGTGGGTACCGCCCAGACCGTGGCACTGATTCCCGGCGCCTCCCGTTCCGCGACGACCATCGCCGCCGGGTTGTTCCGGGGTCTGACCCGCGAGGCCGCCGTGCGGTTCTCCTTCCTGCTCTCGGTCCCGGCCGTCGTCCTGTTCGGCGTGTACGGGGCCGTGCGGGCGGTCAACCACCCGACCCGCGGCCCGGGCACCGGGCTGGTGGGCGTCGCGGTGATCGTCGCGTTCGTCGTCGGGCTCGGCTCGCTCGCCTTTTTCGTGCGGTGGGTGACGAACCACAGCACCCTGGTGTTCGTCTGCTACCGGATCGCCCTCGGCGTGCTGGTGCTGGTGCTGCTGTACACCGGCACGCTGCGGGCGACGGCCTGATGTCCACGCTGCTGCTCGTCCGGCACGGGTTGACGGCCATGACCGGCCCGATGCTCGCCGGCCGCACGCCGGGCATCCACCTCGACGACCGCGGGCTGGCGCAGGCTCGCGCCGCCGCGGCGCGCGTGGCGGTGCTGCCCGTCGCGGGTGTGG
>SCQZ01000120.1 GCA_004299665.1 Jatrophihabitans sp. | reverse complement strand
CGTCGCAGCGCCTTGCACAGCGCAGTGCGCGGCATGCACGGCACGCAAGATGCCGAACGACACCGAACTGCATGGATCCCAGGGATTTGCTGGGTTGGCGCCCCCGGCAACTGGTGCCCCCGGCAGGGATCGAACCTGCGACCAATCGCTTAGAAGGCGAGTGCTCTATCCGCTGAGCTACGGGGGCCGGCCCGGACGTCGGATTCTCCCACGGTGAGCCCTCTTCGCGGCCGAACCCTGACAATTCCGGTCGACCGTCCACAGCGCGGGGTTTGTCCACAGCGCACGTCGTCACCGCCCACGACCTCCCCGTGAGGCTGTTGGCTGCCTCCTACGCCGTGAAGGACGGCAACCGGAAGCGAAGGAGCGCCACCCATGCCCGACACCCACATCACGATCATGGGCAACGTCGTCGACGAGCCGACGTTGCGCCACACCAGGAACAACCACGCCGTTGCCAACTTCCGCGTCGCGTCGACGCCGCGCCGGTTCGACCGGGACAAGGAGCAGTGGACCGACGGCGACACCCTCTTCGTGCAGGTCTCGTGCTGGCGGGCGATGGCCGAGAACGTCAAGGAGTGCCTCAAGAAGGGGGATCCGGTCGTCGTCCACGGCCGTTACTACTGCCGCCCGTACGAGGTCAACGAGCAGTTGCGGTACTCCTACGAACTCGAGGCCGTGTCGGTCGGGCACGACCTCGCGCGCGGGATCAGCCGTTTCGCCAAGGTCGCGCGCGGCGCCGCCACGATGACCTCGGTGCCCGCGGGACCGGACGGCCTGCCGGCCGACGAGTCCGCGCACTGGTACACCGGCGCGACGCCGCCGGTCGCCGACCCGGATCGGCTCGCCGAGGACCGGGAGGACCGGTCACCGGGGGAGCCGCTGGTCGCCGAACTCGCCCCGGCCTGACCTGTTGCGTGGCGGTGCCGGTCCCCGTCTCGCCGCAGCCGCGGCGAGACGGGGACGGTCGGCGGACGAGCCATCCGCTGACCGTGCGCGGGCCGGCCCCGCCGCACTGGGACACTGGACGGGACCGACAGACCTCCAGCAAGGAATCCGCCCGTGGCCCAGTTCATCTACACCATGTACAAGGTGCGCAAGGCGCACGGCGACAAGGTGATCCTCGACGATGTCACCCTCTCGTTCTTCCCGGGCGCGAAGATCGGCGTCGTCGGACCCAACGGCGCCGGCAAGTCCAGCGTCCTGAAGATCATGGCCGGTCTGGACCAGCCGTCGAACGGCGAGGCGCGTCGGTCGCCGGGATACAGCGTCGGGATCTTGCAGCAGGAGCCTGCGCTGGACGAGTCCAAGACGGTGCGCGAGAACATCGAGGAGGCCGTCGCCGACACCAAGGGCAAGCTCGCGCGGTTCAACGCCATTGCCGAGGAGATGGCCACCAACTACACCGACGAGCTCATGGACGAGATGGGCAAGCTGCAAGAACAGCTCGACCACGCCGACGCCTGGGAACTCGACAGCCGCATCGAGCAGGCCATGGACGCGCTGCGCTGCCCGCCCGGTGACGAGGCCGTCACCCATCTGTCCGGGGGGGAGCGGCGCCGGGTGGCGCTGTGCAAGTTGCTGCTCGAACAGCCCGACCTGCTGCTGCTGGACGAGCCCACCAACCACCTGGACGCCGAGAGCGTGCAGTGGCTCGAGCAGCACCTTGCCAAGTACCCGGGCGCCGTGCTCGCGGTCACCCACGACCGATACTTCCTGGACAACGTGGCCGAGTGGATCCTCGAGATCGACCGCGGCCACCTGTACCCGTACGAGGGCAATTACTCGACCTACCTGGAGAAGAAGGCCGAGCGGCTGAACTTCCAGGGCAAGAAGGACGCCAAGCTGGCCCGCCGGCTGTCCGAGGAACTGGACTGGGTCCGCCAGAACGCCAAGGGTCGCCAGGCCAAGAGCAAGGCCCGGCTGCAGCGGTACGAGGAGATGGCCGCCGAGGCCGAGAAGACCCGCAAGCTGGACTTCGAGGAGATCCAGATCCCGCCGGGGCCGCGGTTGGGCAACCTGGTGGTGGAGGCGTCAGGTCTGACCAAGGGCTTTGACGGCGAGACCCTCATCGAGAACCTCTCCTTCAGCCTGCCGCGCGGCGGCATCGTGGGCGTCATCGGCCCGAACGGCGTCGGCAAGACGACGCTGTTCAAGATGATCGTGGGCCAGGAGCAACCGGACGCCGGCGAGATCAAGGTGGGGGACACGGTCAAGATCAGCTACGTGGACCAGGGCCGGGGCGGGATCGACCCGGACAAGAACGTGTGGCAGGTCGTCTCGGACGGACTGGACTACATCAACGTCGGCCACGTCGAGATGCCCTCCCGCGCCTACGTGTCAGCCTTCGGCTTCAAGGGGCCGGACCAGCAGAAACCCGCGGGCGTCCTGTCCGGCGGTGAGCGCAACCGGCTGAACCTGGCGCTCACGCTCAAGGAGGGCGGCAACGTGCTGCTGCTCGACGAGCCCACCAACGACCTGGACGTCGAGACGCTCGGGTCGCTGGAGAACGCGCTGCTGGAGTTCCCCGGGTGCGCGGTGATCACCAGCCACGACCGCTGGTTCCTCGACCGCATCGCGACCCACATCCTCGCCTGGGAGGGCACCGACGAGGACCCGGCGCGGTGGTTCTGGTTCGAGGGCAACTTCGAGTCGTACGAGAAGAACAAGGTGGAGCGACTCGGGGCGGACGCCGCGCGCCCGCACGCGGTCACGCACCGCAAGCTGACCCGCGACTGAGGTCACGACGCGATGGCGAGATTCACCCACGACGTGCCGATGCGCTGGTCGGACATGGACGCCTACCGGCACATCAACAACTCGGCGTACCTGGCCTACCTCGAGCAGGCGCGGGTGGCGATGTTCTTCCACCGGCAGGAGGGATTCTCGGCCGGGACCGTGATCTCCCGCCACGAGATCGACTACCTGCGCCCGGTCGTCTACCACCCCGAACCGCTGCGGTTGGAGTTGTGGATCGACGCGGTGCGCGCAGCGTCCTTCGTCGTGCACTACGAGGTGTTCGACGGCACCCGGCTCGCGGCCCGCGCCGCGACCACCTGCGTGACCTTCGACTTCGCCCTCAACGCGCCGCGCCGCATCCGTGACGAGGAGCGCGCCCTGCTCGCGACCTTCGCCGACGACCGGTGAACCGGGCCGCGCTGGCGGAACTGGCCCCGATGCTGCGGCGGGCGCTCGACCTGGGCCCCGACGCGGTGGCCCGCGTGCGTGCGGACGGCGGGACGGTGACCGCCTTCGTGCGGTTGCCGTTCGCGGTCCTGGTGTCGCGGACCGTGGCCGACGCCGACGCTGATGCCGGCGCGGCCGCCGATGCCGATGCCGGCGCGGGGTCTCCCGGCAGCGACGGCGCGTACCGGATCGCGGACCTGCTGGCCTGGCTCGACGCCGGGGCGGGTGGCGCGGCGCCGGTCATGCCGCCACCGCACGACCTGCTGTGGCGCGGCACCCTGCCCCCCGCGACGGGATGGCGGCGCCTCGAGCAGGTGCCCGACGGGGAGATCCGGCGGGTCGTGCGCGCGGCGGCGATCACGCTGAAGGAGGCGGCGGACCGCGAGGGCATCTCGAAGGCTGCGCGGTTGCGCACGCAGGCCGCCGACGCCGTGCTCGACGCGGTCGGGCTGACCGTCGACGGTGCCGGAATGCGCGTGCAGATCCCCGTGCGGGCGCTGACGGCCCTGACGCGTATGGGTTTCCTGGCCCGCGACTCCCATGCCCGCGTGGACGCCTGCGGCGGGTGGGTCCGCGTGGTGGGCCGTTACGGGAACGTCTACGTCGGTGATCGCGACCGGCTCACGGTGCGCCCGGCTGATCAAGTCTCCCGCAGCCCCGGCGTTCCGGGGCTGCCGGCGACATGATCACCGGGGGGTGATCACCCGGGCGGCGCGGTCACCGGGGCGACGCGATCCAGGCGAGCACCTCGGCGGCATGGGTGTCCGCAGGGAACACCGGGTAGAACACCTTCTCGATCACGCCGTCGCGCACGACGAACGTCAGGCGCCTCAGCAGGATCTTGCGGCCGCCGCCGTCGTGCTCCGCGCGCGCCTGCACCTCCAGCGTGGGCAGGCCCAGCGCCCGCGTGAGGCGCAGGTCGGCGTCGCTGAGCAGCGGGAACGGCAACCCCAGCCGCGTCACCGCCTCCTGCTGGTACGCGCGGGACTGCGTCGACAGCCCGACCACGGCCGCGCCGTGCCCCGCGAGTTCGCCGGCGTGGTCCCGGAATCCGCAGGACTCCGGGGTGCACCCGCGGGCACCCGGGATCTGCTCCCAGCCGTCGGGGCTGGCCACGCCGGGAAGCCCGGTCATGGGGTACGCGTAGACGACCAGGCGTTCGAAGCCCTCGGGAACGGTGTCGAGGCCGACAGTCCCGCCGCGTGTGGCGGGCAGGGCGATGTGCGGCATCGCGGCGCCGGCCAGGTGCGCGGCGGCGCCGTCGTCGACCGGACGGGGCAGTTCGGGCGGCAGGGTGCGCGGATCGTCCGTCACGCCGATCAGTAGATCACCGCTGCGTAGATCACCGCTCGGTAGATCACCGCCGGCGCGGTC
This sequence comes from Jatrophihabitans sp., assembly GCA_004299665.1. GTDB lineage: Bacteria > Actinomycetota > Actinomycetes > Mycobacteriales > Jatrophihabitantaceae > FW021-bin43. Next base: position 4,989 of record SCQZ01000120.1, on the reverse strand, counting down.
CTGCGCGCCGGGTCCAGACGGTGGTGTCCGGGGGGAGCACCCCGCCGCCCTGCACCCCGTCGCCCAGCGGACCCGAGGCCAGCAGCACCGCCCCGGCCGGCATCGGCACCGCTCCCGCGCCGGCGTTGACCAGCACCTCGACCGTCCCCCGCGAGAACGCCAGGCACCCGGGCGGCGCGTCCAGCCAGGCGAACGGGCCGCCGCGGAAGCGGTGACGCAGCCGCAGTGCCGCGCGGTACAGGTGCAGCGTCGAGGCGGGATCGGCCCGCTGGGCGGCCACGGTCAGCGACGCCCAGCCGTCCGGCATCGGCAGCCAGGTGTCGGGCGTGGTGGAGAACCCGTACGGCGGCGCGGACCCCGACCACGGCATCGGCACCCGCTCCCCGTCGCGGCCCCGGTCGGCGTGCCCGCTGCGTTCCCAACTGGGATCGCGCAGCGCCTCGTCCGGCACGTCCACGTTCGGCAGGGCGAGTTCGTCGCCGTTGTACAGGTACGCCGCCCCCGGCAGCGCCAGTTGCAGCAGTGCGGCGGCGCGGGCCCGTGCCCGGCCCGTGGCGCCGCTGCCCAGGCGGGTCGCGGTCCGCTCGACGTCGTGGTTGGCCAGGACCCACGTGCACGGCGCGCCGACGCCCGCCATGGCCGCGAGCGATCGCTCGATCGCCGCGCGCAGGTCGGCCGCGTCCCACGACGCCTGGGTGAGTTCGAAGTTGAACGAGAGGTTGAGTTCGTCCGGACGGACGTAGCGCGCCAGCCGCTCGGCGTCGGGCACCCATGCCTCCCCGACCGCCATCCGGTCCCCGGGATAGGAGTCGAGCACCCGCCGGAACCCCCGCAGGTACTCGTGCAGGCCGTCGCGGTCCCACCTCAGGTCGGCTCGCGCGGGCATCACGATCCCGGCGTCGGGCCCCGGCACCACCGACAGGTCGAGGTCGGGCAGTCCCGGCTCCTTGGCCATGCCGTGCGCGACGTCGACCCGGAACCCGTCGACGCCCCGGTCGAGCCAGAACCGCAGGATCCGGTCGAACTCGGCGCGCACCTGCGGGTTGTCCCAGTTGAGGTCGGGCTGCTCGCGCGCGAACAGGTGCAGGTACCACTGCCGTCGCCCGGCGGCGTCACCCGCGCCGGGGACCCGGGTCCAGGCCGGCCCGCCGAAGACCGACGGCCAGTTGTTCGGCGGTTCGTCCCCACCGGGCCCCCGGCCGGCGCGGAAGACGAACCGGTCCCGCTCCGGCGAGCCCGGACCGGCCTGCAGCGCCTCGCCGAACCACGGGTGCTGCTCGGAGAAATGGTTCGGGACGACGTCGACCGTGACCCGGATCCCGCGCTCGTGCGCGGCGGCGACCAGGGCGTCGAAGTCCTCGAGCGTGCCGAAGCGGGGGTCGACGTCGCACGGGTCGGCGACGTCGTAGCCGCCGTCGGCCATGGGGGAGCGGTAGAACGGCGAGAGCCACAGCGCGTCGACGCCCAGCCGGACGAGGTGGTCCAGGCGCGACGTGACGCCCGCCAGGTCACCGTCCCCGTCGCCGTTCGAGTCGGCGAAGCTGCGCGGATAGATCTGGTAGAACACCGCGTCGGCCCACCACGCGGCCGGCCGGCGGCCCGCACCGGATTCCCGCACGGCCGCGACGCGACCGGGCCGGGTGCTCATTCCGCGACGTTGCGCAACGAGTCGGCCGCGCCGGTGAGGTAGTCCCACATCATCGTGTCGTACTGCGGCGGCAGCGCGATCTCGTCCAGCGCCGCGCGCATGTGCCGCAACCACGCGTCGCGCTGGGCGATCGTGATCGCGTAGGGCACGTGCCGCAGCCGCAGCCGCGGGTGGCCCCGGGTACGGCTGTACGTCGTCGGTCCGCCCCAGTACTGGATCAGGAACAGCGTGAGGCGGTCCGTCGCCCCGGCGAGGTCCTCCTCGGGGTACAGCGCCCGCAGCGGCGGGTCTGCGGCGACTCCGCGGTAGAAAGCGGTGACGAGGCGGCGGAAGGTCTGCTCGCCGCCGACGGCCTCGAAGAAGCTGTCGGCGCGGGTGTACTCGCTGTCGGTCGTCACCGTCCCATTGTCCGGTACCGGCCGGCAGGCCCCGACCGTACGGTGACAGGCATGGCTGATTTCGAGGTGATCGTCCTCGGGTTGGGACCGGGCGGGGAGGACGTCGCCGGATCGCTGGCGGCGGCAGGGCGATCGGTGCTCGGCGTCGAGCCGCGCCTGGTCGGCGGCGAGTGCCCCTACTTCGGATGCATCCCCTCCAAGATGCTGTTGCGCGGCGCGCAGGTGCTGGCCGAGGCCCGGCGGGTGGACGGCATGGCCGGTCACGCCGACGTCACGCCCGCGTTCACACCGGTCGCCGATCGCATCCGCGACGAGGCCACCGACGACTGGGACGACGCCGTCGCGGTGCGCCGGTTGGAGGGCAAGGGGATGACCTTCGCACGCGGCTCCGGGACGATCCGCGGCCGCGACGGCGACCGCATCGTCGTCGAGGTGGAGGGCACGACGCACCGCGCGCAGCGGGTCGTGGTCGCCACCGGCACCGCCCCGGTGCTGCCGCCGGTCGAGGGCCTCGCCGAGCTGTACACCGGCGAACCCGGCGGGCCGGTGTGGACCAACCGCGAGGCGGTGCGCGCGCGGGAGGTGCCCGGGTCGCTCGCGGTCCTGGGAGGCGGCGCGATCGGCTGCGAACTGGCGCAGGGCTTCGCCCGCTTCGGCGCACGGGTCAGCGTGATCGAGGCGGCCCCGCGGATCCTGATGCCCGAGGAGCCGGAGGCCGCCGCCGTGATCGCGCAGGTGTTCGCCCGCGAGGGCATCGCGGTGCACCAGGGCGTCGCCGTCGAAGAGGTCACCCGCGCCGACGACGGCGGCGTGCAACTGCGGCTGGACACCGGCCGGACGGTGCGGGCGGACACGGTGCTCGTCGCGGCCGGGCGCCGCACCAACCTGGACATCGGGCTGGCGACCCTCGGGCTCGCGGACCGGCCGCGGACCCTCGACGTGGACGAGCGGATGCGGGTGCTGAGCCCGCAGGGTTCCTCCGCCGGGGGAGCAGCCGGCGGGGCCGGTGAGCCGGTCGACGGGCTGTACGCGATCGGCGACGTCACCGGTCGCGGGGCCTTCACCCACGTCGCGATCTGGCAGGCGAAGGTCCTCGCCGCGGGACTGCTCGGCAGGGAGCAGGAGTTCGGCGGCTACCGCGGCCTGGCCTGGGTGACGTTCACCGATCCGGAGGTCGGTCACGCCGGGCTCACCGAGCAGCAGGCGCGGGACGCCGGGATCGCCGTGCGCACGGGCACGCAGCAGATCGCCTCGAACAGCCGCGGCTGGATCCACGGGCCGGGCAACGACGGCGTCGTCAAGCTGGTCGCGGACGCGGACCGGGACGTGCTGGTGGGTGCCACGGTGGTCGCGCCGAACGGCGGCGAGATCCTCGGCCTGCTCACCCTGGCCGTCCACGCGCAGGTTCCGCTACGGCTGCTGCGCTCGATGCACTACGCCTTCCCGACGATGCACCGCGCCGTGCTGGAGGCCCTGGCCGACCTGGGCTAATCCCAATACCGTTCAGTTAGTGGTCAGGATGGTGTAGTCCGGTGGGTGCTGGGGCTGAGGCCAGGCGGCGTGGTGGGCGCGTTTGACGTGCCACTTGGGCATCTTGCGCTTGATTACCCGTGGTGCCGATCGTGGTCGTCGGGCGGGGTTGAGGCGCGCGAGCAGTCGGTGGAGGAAAGCTCGCCAGTGCTGGTCGGCGGCGTCGGGGTGCTCAGGGGGGAAATGCGCCCTGCTGGGCGACGGACTGGCGGACGATGCGAAGTGCGGCGACGAAGCTGACGCGGTCCGGGTCGTGTCCGGCGTGCACGGCGGCCTGGCTCATCAGTGAGCGGATCGCGTAGTGGCAGCACAGGTGTCCCCAGATTTCCTGTTGCGCCAGTTCGGGGGATTTCGAGCGCAGCACGGTGCGGGGGCCGCGCTGATGGGTTTTGAGTTCGTCGAAGGTTAGTTCGATCTCCCAGCGCTGCACGTAGGCGGCAGCGAGTTCGGTGGCCGACGCTACTGCGGGGTCGGTGATCGTGGTGAACAGCCGGTAGTGCTCGGGGTTGGGGCGGCCGTCGTCGATGGTGTAGTCGATGACCCGGACCGTGATCGGTTCGGCGTGCTTGTCGGTGGACAGCCGGATCCGGGCCAGCCAGGAATCATCGGTCAGGGTCTGCACGTGCTCTGGCCGCAGTCCGGTCTTGGCCCGCCAGAGCAGGTCCGCCCCGGTGGCGATCGCCTTACGCCACAGGGCATAGGAGGTGAAGTTACGGTCGGCCAGCAACAGCATCCCCGACTCCAGCCTGCCGATCAACTCATCGGCCAGGGCGAGTTCGGAGGCCGTGTACGGGCCGATCACGGCATCGAAGATCGCGTGCGTGCCACACTCGGCCAGCGCCACCAGCCGGGCCTGCGGGAAGGCCGACTTCTCACCCTTGTTCACGCCGGGCCGGCCGAAGAACCCGGCGTTCTCGGGTGTGTCCGCAACGTCCAGGCAACTGCCGTCGATGGCGACCAACCGCCGCCCCGCCAGCCACGCGCCCGGCATGCCCGCCGTCGCGGTCGGGCGCGCGACCCGAGAGAACAACCTGGCCAACGGTTCGGGACCGAGCCGAGCCCGGGCCTGGAAGATCGCCGACTTCGAAGGGAACGTGAACTGCTCACGCCAGCCCGAGGCCCACGACAACCCGTCGGTCAACTGGCCGAGCACGTCCTCGTAGGAGCCCTCGGCGTACAACGCCATGCCGATCGCGAAGTACGCCATCACCCGTGCCGGCAAGCTGCGGTTGCGCTGCTCGGTACGACCGACCTCGGCAACGACTTCATCGACCAACTCCGGCGGAAACACCCGCGTCAGCACCCCTACCGACACCAGATCCGACAGGCGACGATCCGAGACCGGCTTCACCCAACCAGCACGCGGCATACCACCAAACTACACCGATGTAACCTTAACTGAACGGTATTGGG
>SCQZ01000119.1 GCA_004299665.1 Jatrophihabitans sp. | reverse complement strand
CTGACCGACCTTGCAGTTGTCGCGGTAGACCGCCAGCGCCTTCAGCCCGAGCTTCCAGCCCTGGAAGTAGACGTCCTCGATCTCCTCGACCGTCGCCGACTCCGGAAGGTTCACCGTCTTGCTGATGGCCCCGGACAGGAACGGCTGCGCCGCGGCCATCATCCGCACGTGGCCCATGGGCTTGATCGCCCGCTTGCCCATCGCGCAGTCGAAGACCTCGTAGTGCTCGGGCTTGAGGCCGGGCGCGTCGATCACGTGCCCCTTCTCGGCGATGTACTCGACGATCGCCTCGACCTGCTCCTCCTGGTAACCCAGGGCCCGCAGCGCCCGCGGCACCGTCTGGTTGACGATCTCCATCGAGCCGCCGCCGACCAACTTCTTGAACTTGACCAGCGCCAGGTCCGGCTCGATGCCGGTCGTGTCGCAGTCCATCATCAACCCGATCGTGTTGTGGCTGACGAATCCGGCCGCGACGTACGTGACGTTCGACGGCACCGACAGGTCGTAGGTCGGCTGCACGCCGCCGTCCTCGTTGTGCGTCACCGACTCGTACAGGTAGCCGAGCGCGTGCTCGAGCCGGGCGTCGCCGGTCGTGGCGAGCAGTCGTGTCGCGAGGTCACGGCTCACGCCGCGGCCCCGGACCACCGCCCGCTGGATGAGCGGGTGCAATGCGTGCCCGACCGGGGCGAGTTCGAGCCAGACCGCCTCCGGCAACACGATGCGGTCGCGGTCACCCGACGGGGCCGACGGCGCGCTGCCCAGCAGCGCAGACTTGCGCCCGCCGAGGAATCCCACTCGTGAGGCATAGACGCCTGCGTGCTCGAGATTGCGGATGCGCACCTGGAACTGCGGACCTCCCCAGCCGCTGACCGTCTCGCGCGTCGTGCTCGGCAGACCCAGGGCGAGCAGCAGCGTGCGCACGTCGTCGGAGAACGTCTGCGACGCGGTCGACACGCTCGGGACACCCGCCAGCACGGTACCGTCGGCCTCGAACAGCCCCCTCAGGAACGCTGCGTAGACGGCCGGATCGTTGGTCTCACGGATCGCGGTGGGCACCCGCGGCGTCCATCCCTTACCCGAGTGGTCCACCCCCGGCAGTTCCTTGGCGAAGCCGGCGGCCTGCCACCAGCGCGCGAGGCGGACCGAGGACAGCGTGACCTCCTGGTAGCCGCCCTCCTGCCGCACGGTCGGCTCGAGGTTGAACAGCTCCTTGCTCAGGATCCGCAGCCGCTCGACCACGTCCGGGTCGGTGTCGGCCACGCACAGTCGGATCCCCTTGGCATGCAGGCTGCCGTCGCCCATGAAGTAGCCCACCAGCTCGGCCAGGCTCGCATCGATCGTCTCGGGAACAACCGTGGAACGGTCGCCGGTGTAGTACGCCTGATCGAGCACCGGCAACGGCACCCGCCGCGACTGGCCCACCGTGATGCCCAGTTGCATCGGCAGGACGTCACCTGGGGCGATGTCGGCCAGTCGCTTCCACACCCACGCCCCGGCTGCCTCGACCACCTTGACGCGGTGAGCGAGTGTGCCCTGGATGCGATACCCCCCGGCCGTCACGATGCGACGTGTCGGCTCCTCGCCGTTGACGAAGAACTTCGTGGCCGCCTGAGGACCCTGGTCGGTCGACACGGTCACGTCGAGGTCCTGCCACTTGTCGCCCCAGACGTCACCGAGTTCGGACAGCCGCAGCAGGCCGCGGTCCGTCGTGACGAGGGTGTCCGCCGTGAGGCATCCGGTCGGTGCCAGAACGCTGGCCTGGGCGTTGCGCCAGCCGTTGCGCTCCCCGAGCGCGTTGCCCCGGCGCCATTCCTCCGTGGCCGCCGCGAAGATCGCGCGGTCCAGGTCTCCCACCCGCCGCGCGTCGTCGTTGGCCGCGGCGTGCTTGCGCATGACCCGGGCGTGCGCCGTGGCGTTGCGCGCGAAGCCGTCGTAGGCCCCGACGATCCCGGCCAGCTCCGCGGAGCGGCGGTAGGACGTGCCGGTCATCAGCGAGGTGATCGCCGCGGCCAGCGCCCGGCCGCCGTCGGAGTCGTAGGCGTGCCCCGAGGCCATGAGCAGCGCGCCGAGGTTGGCGTAGCCGATGCCGAGCTGCCGGTAGGCGCGGGTGTTCACCGCGATCGGCTCGGTCGGGAAGTCGGCGAAGCAGATCGAGATGTCCATGGCGGTGATGATCAGCTCGACGGCCTTGACGAAGCGCTCGGTGTCGAAGGAGTTGTCCTCGCGCAAGAACTTGAGCAGGTTCAGCGACGCCAGGTTGCACGAGGTGTTGTCCAGGGACAGGTACTCACTGCACGGGTTGGAGGCGGTGATGCGGCCCGTCTCGGGGTTGGTGTGCCAGTCGTTGATGGTGTCGTCGTACTGCATCCCGGGGTCGGCGCACTCCCACGCGGCCTGCGCGATCGTGTGGAACAGGGCCTTGGCGTCCACGGTCTCGATGACGGTGCCGTCGGTGCGGGCCCGCAGCCCGAACCCGGTGCCCTCCTCCACCGCGCGCATGAACTCGTCGGTGACCCGCACCGAGTTGTTGGCGTTCTGGTACTGCACGCTGGTGATGTCCGCGCCGCCGAGGTCCATGTCGAACCCGGCGTCGCGCAGCACGCGGATCTTGTCCTCCTCGCGCGCCTTGGTCTGGACGAACTCCTCGATGTCCGGGTGGTCGACGTCCAGCACGACCATCTTCGCCGCCCGTCGGGTGGCGCCGCCGGACTTGATCGTCCCGGCCGAGGCGTCCGCGCCGCGCATGAACGACACCGGGCCGGAGGCCGTCCCGCCGGAGGACAGCAGTTCCTTCGAGGACCGGATCCGGGACAGGTTCAGGCCGGCGCCCGAGCCGCCCTTGAAGATCAGCCCCTCCTCTCGGTACCAGTTCAGGATCGAGTCCATCGTGTCGTCGACGGACAAGATGAAGCACGCCGAGACCTGCTGCGGCGAGGTGGTGCCGACGTTGAACCACACCGGCGAGTTGAAGCTGAACACCTGGTGCAGCAGCATCCAGGTCAGCTCGTGCGCGAAGACATCGGCGTCGCCGGCCGTACGGAAGTAGCCGTGCTGCTCGCCGGCCGCCCGGTACCGCGCGACGACGCGGTCGATCAGTTGGCGCAGCGACCACTCCCGGGCGTCGGTGCCGACCGCGCCGCGGAAGTACTTGGTGGTGACGATGTTCGCCGAGTTCACCGACCAGAAGTCCGGGAACTCCACCCCGCGCTGCTCGAAGTTGATCGAGCCGTCGCGCCAGTTCGTCATGACGACGTCGCGCCGCTCCCAGCTCACCTCGTCGTACGGGTGCACGCCCGCGGTGGTGTACACGCGCTCCACGACGAGGCCCTCGCCGGTGCGCGCAGCGGCGACGGGGGGCGCGTCGGAGGCTGCGGCGTCGCTCCCGGCGGGGCGGCTGGTCGGATTCGTCATGGGCGGGGTTCCTTCCTCGGGACGGACGGGGTCAGGTGGTGCGGCGGCGCGGGTCGATCAAGCGGGGGGATCAGGCGGGCGATCAGGGCGACGGGCGGTGCTCGGGGGCGCGCAGTTCGGCGATCGCCTTGGCGAAGTCGTCGGCGCTGGTGAAGGCGCGGTAGACGCTGGCGAAGCGCAGGTAGGCGACCTCGTCCAGTTCCTGCAGCGGCCCCAGGATGGCCAGCCCGACCTCGTCGCTGGGCACCTCGGCGACGCCGGTGGCGCGGATCGTCTCCTCGACGGCCTGGGCGAGTTGGGCCAGTGCGTCCTCGTCCACCGGCCGGCCCTGGCATGCGCGGCGCACCCCGTTGGCGACCTTGGTGCGGCTGAACGGTTCGGTGACGCCGCTGCGCTTGATCACCGCGAGCGTCGCCTCCTCGACCGTCGTGAACCGGCGGCCGCAGTCAGGGCAGGCGCGCCGGCGGCGGATGACCTGGCCCTCGTCCTGCTCCCGGGAGTCGACGACGCGCGAGTCGGGGTGGCGGCAGTAGGGGCATCGCATCGGCCCGATCGCCTCCTCTCGGTCTCGCAAACGTGCGATCCGCTGGGTCGCCACCTCGGGGCCGGCTGTGGACCGCGTTGTCGACAACCTGTGGACGACGGTGTGGACCGACGCCCGGCGCGGTGGACAACCAAACCCAACCTGTGGACGACTTACAGTGCTGTAACTACTATATCTTGGGTTTGCCACGCTAGAACGGACAGCGCAGTTCCGCAAGTACGCAAGCGCGGCCCGCGTGTCGCACGTCACGGCCCGGACGGCACGACGCGCGGCGCGCGCCTGCCGCGGTCAGCGGGTCCGCAGCACCTGACCGGGCGCCAGGTCCACCGTGGCGAGGTGGTTCAACCGCTGCAGCGCATCGACCTCGGCACGCGGGTCGGTACCGGGCGCCACCTGTGACGCGATGGACCACAGCGTGTCCCCGACCTGCACGGTCACGACCGCGGGCGCCTTTCCCGCGGGCGCCGGTGCCGGGGCCGAACGCGCGGCGAGCGACACCAATGCGAGCGCCAGCGCGAGCACCAGCACCGACACGACCCACCGGCCACGCCGGGTGAGCCGCAGCGGTGCGCGATCGGCCGGGGCGAACAGCGGCACGACCGCCGCCAGGTCGCCGCCCGGGCGCGCGGCGCCGGCGGGCGACGACGGGAACGGGGTGGCGAGGTCGAGCGCTGCGGCCATGGTGTCCTCCTCGGTGGCGAACAGCCGTTCGATAGAACGTCTGAGCGAATGTGTACCAGCAGGCTCCGACAATTTCCACGCTTCCCGGCGTGTCGTTCGAACATGTGTTTGCCAGCCGCGCGGACGCCGCTATGGTCGGGAGGAATCGAACGCCGCTGGGGCGGAGCCGCGCACGCGGTCGCGAGGACGGGAGCCGGGTATGGCGAGGAAGTCGAACAAGGACGTGGACGCAGCGCAGGAGCAGCCCCCGCTGGCGCCCTACGCCACCGCGCCGCCGCGGCGCAGGCCGGGGCGGCCCAAGGTCACCGAGTTGCCCGATCCCGTCACGGGGCTCACCCGCCGCCAGCAGGCGATCCTGGACGTCATCCGCGACTCGGTGGAGCAGCGGGGGTATCCGCCGAGCATCCGCGAGATCTGCGAGCTGGCCGGCCTCGCCTCGACCTCCAGCGTCGCGCACCAGTTGACGATGCTCGAGCGCAAGGGCTTCCTGCGCAAGGATCCCAACCGGCCGCGGGCGGTCGACGTACGCAGCGGGGGCGGCGCGGCCCGGCCGAAGGCCGCCCGCCGCGCCCTGGCCCTGTCCGGCGAGGCGGCCGGTTCCGGCAGCCCGGTCTTCGTGCCGGTGGTCGGCCGCATCGCCGCCGGCGGCCCGATCCTGGCGGAGGAGATGATCGAGGACGTCTTCCCGCTGCCCAGGGAGGTCGTCGGTGAGGGGACGCTGTTCTTGCTGCGCGTCGCGGGCGACTCGATGATCGAGGCGGCGATCTCAGACGGCGACTGGGTGGCCGTGCGCCAGCAGCAGGACGCCGACAACGGCACGATCGTGGCCGCCATGATCGACGGCGAGGCGACGGTCAAGACGCTGCAGCGGCGCGGCGGGCACGTGTGGCTGATGCCCCACAACCCCGCCTACTCCCCCATCGCCGGGGACGACGCGACCATCCTCGGGCGCGTGGTGGCCGTACTGCGCAAGCTGTGAACCGCGAGCGCCCGGACCGGGGCGGTCACCGCGGCCCGCGTCGGCCCTCAGCCGGCGTCGACGTTGCGGTCGGCACCCGGGGTGGGCGCCGGCCGCGGCCGCGGCCGGTCGGCCGCGGGTGCGGCGCCGGGTGGCGGAACGATCTCGGCACGCGGCAGGGCACGAGGCGCAGCGTCGGCGGCACCGTCACCGGCGCCCTCACGGGCCTTGTCGTCACCGGTCATGCCCTTGATCTCGGTCTTGAAGATCCGCAACGAGCGGCCCACCGAACGTGCCGCATCCGGCAGCTTCTTGTACCCGACCAGGGCGATCACGACCACGGCGACCACCACCCAGTGCCAGGGTGCGTCCCATCCGCCCATGACCGAACTCCCTGCCGCTCGTGAGGACCGAAACGCCGTCCAGCCTACGCCACGGGCCTGCTCAGCGGCCCC
>SCQZ01000118.1 GCA_004299665.1 Jatrophihabitans sp. | reverse complement strand
GTCCAGCGTCTCCGGCGGCGGCCAGTACCCGCGCAGCCCGATCTGCAAGAACCTCTCGCCGCGCACCGCGCCGGACTCGATGAGCCGGCGCATCGGCTGACCGTGACCGATCAGCGAGCCGAACTCGATGTTGCCGGTGTCCGCGTGGGCGTCGAAGTGGATCATGCTGACACGCCCGTCGCCGAGGTGCTGCGCCACCCCCGCCGCGTCCGGCCAGGCGATGGTGTGGTCGCCGCCGAGGACCAGCGGGATCGCTGCGTTGGCGGTGACGGCGTGCACGGCCCGCTGCAGGTCCCGCACCGAGCGCGCCGCGTCCCCGGAGAACATCTCCACGTCCCCGGCGTCGTAGACGCGCAGGTCCTGCAGGCCGTCGACGCGCATGGCCAGGGAGGGCCGGGACCCGTCGTGCGGCAGGTAACAGCTCTGGCGGATGTACTGCGGGCCGAAGCGGGTCCCGGAGCGGTGCGAGGTCCCGCCGTCGAACGGCGCGCCGAGGATCACCACGTCGGCGTCGGCGTAGCTGGCCGGCTCGGCCCAGTCGCAGCGATCGACGCCGAGGAAGGTGATGTCCGGACCGAACTGGGCACCGTACCTGGCCATGCCCGCCAACCTATCCCGAGCGCGCGCTCACGAGTCGAAGCCGAGGCCGAGGCGGTCCAGCAGGCGCAGCCAGGGGCCACGGCGCCCGGCATCGCGGTCGGCCTCGGCCAGCGCGTGCCGGGTGAGGTTGATCCCGGCCGATCGCAACGGCTCGGGCGGGAACGGGAGGGGACGCGAGCGGACGGCGCGAAGCCCGGTGGCCTCGGTGTCGTGCCGCCCCAGCAGGTCGAGCATCACCTGCGCCCCGAAGCGGGACGCCCCGACGCCCAGACCGGTGTACCCGATGCTGTAGGCGACCCGCCCGCCGAGCGCCGTGCGCTGGAACGCGAAGAACCGGGTACAGGTGTCGATCGCGCCGCCCCACGCGTGCGTGAAGCGCAGCCGCCCCAGTTGCGGGAAGGTCTGCGCGAAGTGCCGGGCGAGCACGGCGAAGGTCTCCGGCCGGACGTCGAGTCCGGGTCGCAGCCCGTTGCGCCAGTGGTACACGGCGTCGTAACCCCCGAACAGGATGCGCCCGTCGGCGGTGGGCCGGTAGTAGTGGAACCGGTTGGCGACATCGCCCAGGCCCTGCCGGTTGTGCCAGCCGACCTCGTCCCACTGCGCGGCGGTCAGCGGCTCGGTGACGAGGACGTAGTCGTACACCGGCACGGTGTACGGGCGCATCCGCCGCAGCAGGGCCGGGAACGCGTTCGTCGCCAGCACCGCCTGCCGGGCGCGCACCGACCCGTGCCGCGTCCGCACCCGCACGCCGGCGCCGTCGCGTTCCAGCGCGGTCGCGGGCGTGTTCTCGTACAGCCGCACGCCGAGGGACGTGCCCGCCGCGCGCAGGCCCCACGCCAGCCGGGCCGGGTCCACGAGGGCGGTGTCGTCACGGTG
>SCQZ01000117.1 GCA_004299665.1 Jatrophihabitans sp. | reverse complement strand
ACGGACGCAGTGCTGCCGGCCCCGACCGCGTCCCGGTCGTCTGCCTGCGGCGCACCGGCGCGGACATCGGAGGTCATCGCCGATTGACGTTACGCGTCAGTGCGGGACGACGGGGACCGGGCACCGGATGCCCGGGGCTCGACCCAGCCGGGCATGGGCGGTCGCCAGCGGCAGTCGAGCGCCGCGGCGAGGGCGACGTAGCCGGCGTCGCCGGCCGGCGGACCCGCGGATCTGTGGGCAGACGGCCCGCGATTCCGCAGAAGGCGGCGGTGGGCCGCCGTCTCACTCCCCCGTGGGCAACTCCACGTGACCGCCGAACTCCTTGCGCATGGCGGAGAGCAGCTTGTCGGCGTAGACCGCCTCCCCGCGGCTGGAGAACCGGGCGAACAGCGCCGCCGACAGCACCGGCACCGGCACGCCCTCGTCGATCGCGGCCCGGACCGTCCAGCGCCCCTCGCCGGAGTCCGAGACCCGGCCCGCGATGCCGTCCAGGTCCGGGTTGCCGTACAGCGCGTGCGCCGTGAGATCGAGCAGCCAGGAGGCGATGACCGAGCCGCGCCGCCACACCTCGGTGATCTTGGACATGTCCAGGTCGTAGCGGTAGTACTGCGGCTGGTCCAGCGGCGTGATCTCGGCCGAGTGCTCCTGGTCCTGCAGCAGCCCCGCGTCGGCGTGCTCGAGCACGTTCAGGCCCTCGGCGTAGGCCGCCATCACGCCGTACTCGATGCCGTTGTGCACCATCTTCACGAAGTGCCCGGCCCCGCTCGGGCCGCAGTGCAGCCAGCCCTGCTCCTCCGGGGCGGGATCGCCGGTGCGGCCCGCGGTGCGCCCCACGTCCCCGACGCCCGGGGCGATCGAGGCGAACAGCGGCGCGCAGTGCGCGACGGCCGCATCGTCACCGCCGATCATCAGGCAGTAGCCGCGGTCCAGCCCCCACACGCCGCCGCTGGTCCCGACGTCCAGGTAGCTGATGCCCCGCGGGCGCAGCGCCGCGGCGCGGTCGACGTCCTCGCGGTAGTTGGAGTTCCCGCCGTTGATGATGATGTCGCCGTCCTCCATGAGGTCGGCGAGCTGCCCGATGACCGCGTCGGTGATGCCCGCGGGGATCATCACCCAGGCGACGCGCGGCCTGGCCAGCGCCGCGACGAAGTCCGCCAGCGTGTTGGCCCCCACCGCGCCCTCGGCCGCGAGCGTCGCCACGGTGTCGGGATTGGTGTCGTACGCCACGGCCGTGTGGCCGTCGCGCATGATGCGCCGGATGATGTTGGCGCCCATCCGGCCCAGGCCGATCATGCCGAGTTGCATCGCGAACCTCCGGTCGTTCCCGCTATGACCGGGCGCGCGCTGCCGCGCGGTACCGGCGGATGAGTGCGTTCGTCGAACTGTCGTGCCGCAACTCCGGTTCGGCGGTCGCGGACAGTTCGGCGGCGACCGTCTTCGCCAGCACCTTGCCCAGTTCGACGCCCCACTGGTCGAAGGAGTTGATGTCCCAGATCGTCCCCTGCACGAAGACGCTGTGCTCGTAGAGGGCGACCAGCGTGCCGAGCGCGTACGGGGTCAGGGTGTCCAGCAGCAGCGTGTTCGACGGCCGGTTGCCCTCGAACACCCGGTGCGGGACGAGCCAGTCCGGCGTCCCTTCGGCGCGCACCTGTTCGGGCGTCTTGCCGAAGGCCAGCGCCTCGGTCTGTGCGAACACGTTCGCGGTGAGCAGGTCGTGATGGGCCCCGAGGGGGTTGCGGGTGTGCAGGAAGCCGATGAAGTCGCACGGGATCAGCCCGGTGCCCTGGTGGATCAACTGGTAGAAGCTGTGCTGGCCGTTGGTGCCCGGCTCCCCCCAGAACACCGGGCCCGTCGCGTAGTCGACGGCCGCGCCGGACAGCGTGACGTGCTTGCCGTTGGACTCCATCGTCAACTGCTGCAGGTAGGCCGGGAACCGCTTGAGGTACTGCTCGTACGGCAGGACAGCCTGCGTCTGTGCGCCGAAGAAGTCGGTGTACCAGACCGTCAGCAGCCCGAGCAGGACCGGCAGGTTCGCACCGAACGGCGCCGTGCGAAAGTGCTCGTCCATGTCGTGGAACCCGGCCAGCATCTCCCGGAACCCGCGGGAACCGACCGCGATCATGGTCGAGAGCCCGATCGCGGAGTCCATCGAGTAGCGGCCACCGACCCAGTCCCAGAAGCCGAACATGTTCATGACGTCGATGCCGAACTGCTCGACGGCCTCGGCGTTCGTCGACACGGCGACGAAGTGCCGCGCGATGGCGGCCCGGTCCTTCAGGGCGGCGAGGACCCAGTCGCGGGCCGTCGCCGCGTTCGTCATCGTCTCGAGGGTGGTGAACGTCTTCGACGAGACGACGAACAGCGTCTCGGCGGGGTCGAGGTCCCGCGTGGCCTCGGCGAAGTCGGTCCCGTCGACGTTGGAGACGAAGCGGAAGGTGAGCCTGCGGTCGCTGTAGTGCCGCAGCGCCTCGTAGGCCATCACCGGCCCGAGGTCGGAGCCGCCGATGCCGATATTGACGATGTTGCGCACCGGCTTGCCGGTGTAGCCGTGCCACAGCCCGGCCCGCACCTGGTCCGCGAACTCGGCCATCCGCCCCAGCACCTCGTGGACCGCGGGCACGACGTCGATGCCGTCCACGACGATGCGCCGGCCCGACGGGGCCCGCAGCGCGACGTGCAGGACGGCGCGGTCCTCGGTGATGTTGATCTTCTCGCCGCGGAACATCGCGTCGATGCGATCGCGCAGGCCGCACTCCTCGGCGAGCCGCACGAGCAGCCGCATCGTCTCGTCCGTCACGCGGTTCTTCGAGTAGTCCAGGTAGATGCCCACCGCCTCGGCGGTGAGCCGTTCGCCGCGGTGCGGGTCGTGGGCGAACAGGTCGCGCAGGTGCTGCGTCGCGATCTCGCCGTGGTGCTCGCGCAGCCGCGCCCACGCCGGGCGCTCGGGTACGGGTGTGGCCGGCGGGGCGGGGCGCGCTCGATCCATAGCCCCCATCCCTACCAGACGCCTCCGTGAGCGACAGCAGCGGCGAGGCTCACACACCCGGCGCGGCGGCATCCATCGCGGCGGCGCGGTCGGGGCCCACGACGCCGGCGAGCGCCACCTGCGCAGGGGACGCGGCGCGCGCGTCCGCGAGGTCCGTTCGCGGCGCGGCGGGCTCGCCGGCGCGTACCAGCGCGATGCCCGCCAGGACGACCAGGCCCCCCGCGACCTGCAACCCCGTCGGCCGCTGGCCGAGCAGCAGCCACGCGAACCCGGTCGCGAACAGCACCTCGGTCATTGCGACGAACGAACCCAGCCGCGCCCCGAGGCGGCGGGCCGCCGCGATGCCGAGCAGGTAGGCGAAGGCGCACGCGACCAGGGACAGCCCGAGGATCGGGACCAGCCAGCTCACCGGATGCCCGGCGAGGCGCACCGGCGATCCCGACACGGCGAACGGCACGGCGCCGACCAGGGCGGCCGCCCCGACCTCGACGGCGCCGAGGCCCATGCCCGCCCACGCGAGGACGGTGCCGGGCAGGCCGGTCTCGGCGCGCGCGGACAGCACGAAGTAGACCGCCAGGCCGACCGCGGCGGCCCCGGCCCACGCCAGCCCGACCGCATCGACCCGCTGCGGGCCGGTGAGGTCCAGCACCGGGACCAGCCCGGCGATCGCGAGGACCGCGCCCGCGAGGGTGAGCCGGGTCGGCCGCTCACCCGAGCGCAGCCACACCCAGGCCACCACGAGCAAGGTCCCGGAGTATTCGACCAGCAGCGCCACCGCGATCGACATGTGCCGGACGGCGTTGAAGTAGCACAGTTGGCCGCCGCCGACGGCGAGCAGCCCGTACAGCGACAGGGAGCGCAGCCGGCGCCCGAACCGGCTCCACTGCCCGCGCAGTTGCAGCACGGCCGGGACGGTCAGCACGGCCGCCCCGATCGAGATGCGCAGCAGCACCGCCGCGGCGCTGCTCCATCCCGAGGCCAGCAGCGAGGCGGCCAGGGAACCGGAGGTGCCGAAGGCGGCGGCCGAGATGAAGGCCAGGCCGAGGCCCGCGCCGTCGTCACGCACGAGACTCTCCCTGTCATCGCTGTTCGCCGGTACGGTGATGACATTACGACACGGGTCAGACAGGGGTCAAATGCTTTTTGCCCATGACACGGAGGTGGCCCTCGAGGCGGCCGCCGCGCTGGTGAACACCGACGCGACCGACGGGGAGCAGCTGCGCACGGTCGCCGACCTCGACGCCTTCGTCGCCGGCTGGGGCTGGACCGGGAGCCGGCGGCGCGGCCGCGCCGAGCTGGACGCCGTGCGGGCGCTGCGCCCCCGGCTGCGCGCCCTGTGGCGGGCGGGCGAGGACGATGCCGCCGCGATCGTCAACACGCTGCTGCGCGAGGCACGGGCGCTGCCGCAGCTCGTCAAGCACGACGAGTGGGACTACCACCTGCACGCCACGCCCGGTGACGCGCCGCTCGACCGGCGGATGGCGGTCGAGGCGGCGATGGCCGTCGTGGACCTGGTGCGGCTGGGCGAACTCGCGCGCCTCGGGACCTGCGAGGCGCAGGACTGCCAGGACGTGTTCGTCGACCTGACCAAGAACCGCTCCCGGCGCTACTGCGACCGGGGCTGCGGCAACCGCACGAACGTCGCGGCCTACCGCGCCCGCCGGGCGGTCGCCGTCAGGAGGTGACGTCCTTGCGCTCGAAGCGCAGCCAGGCGATCGCGAGGAGCACGGCGCCGTAGGCCAGGGCCACGCCCGTGCCGCGGATCATGTTGTCCCAGGAGATCTGCGGCGACAGCGCGTCCACCCACGCGTACTGGAAGTGGGTAGGCAGGTAGTTGCGCGCCGAGCCCAGCGCCGTGATCTGGTCGATGATGTTGCTGACCACGAACAGCAGCACGGCGCCGCCCACCGCGCCGAGCGGGTTGTCGACCGAGACGCTGAGCAGGAACGCCAGGCCGGCGACGATCAGCGACTGGATGCACACGTAGACGATCACGATGCCCAGGCGCCCGAGGGAGTCGCCGAAGCTGAGCGTGCCGCTGACCGGTGACTGGGCGGGCGCGCTGCCGAAGAACACCGTTCCCACCGCGAGCGACCAGGCGGGCAGGGCGACGATCGTCGCGAAGCTCAGCGACAGCGCCACGACCAGCTTCTGGCGCAGCAGCCGCGCGCGTGGCACCGGCAGCGCGAGCAGGTACCGCAGCGACGACCAGCTCGCCTCGCTCGCGACCGTGTCGCCGCAGAACAGCGCGACGAGGACGACGAGCAGGAAGCCCACCGCGGCGAATTCGACGAACATCGTGAAGTTGGAGGCGCCGACCGTCGCGAGGGACACCAGCGTCACCCCGGACCGGCGGCCCTCCGGCGCGCCGCCGACCTTGAACGCGACCGCCATGATCACCGGCAGCAGCACGACGACGGCACCCGCGAACTGGGTACGGCGCCGTTTGAGCTGGCGCACGAACTCGACCCGCAGCCGTAGCGTACGTCCCGGCCGGAAGCGGGGCGGTTCGCCGGGCGGCGAAACGGCCAACCGGGCGTGCACGCCCTTGCGCGTGGGCGCCGTCATCTCACTCCGCCTCCACCAGGTCGAGGAAGACCTCCTCCAGGGCGCGCCGTGCCGGCACCAGGTCGGCCGCGATGCCGGCGCCGGCCAGCACCTGCGCGGCCCGCTGTGGATCGTCGACGGCCAGGTGCATGCTGGCGCCGCCGGCGATCTCGGCCACCGAGCCGGTCGCGACCAGGCGCCCCTTGTGCATGACGACGACGTGGGTGCAGCTCTGCTCGACCTCGGCGAGCAGGTGGCTGGACACCACGACGGTGCGCCCGGTCGCCGCGTAGCTGCGCAGGACCTCGCGCATCTCGGCGATCTGCGGCGGGTCCAGGCCGTTGGTCGGCTCGTCGAGGATCAGCAGTTCGGGCAGGCCGAGCATGGCCTGCGCGATGCCCAGCCGCTGCCTCATGCCGTGGCTGTAGGTCCGCACCCGGCGGTGCACCGACTCGCCCAGCCCGGCGATCTGCAGCGCCGTGTCCAGGTCCGCCTCCGCCTCGGGACGACCGCTCGCCGCCCAGTACAGGCGTAGGTTGTCCAGCCCGGTCAGGTGCGGCAGGAACCCGGGTCCCTCGATGAACGCGCCGAGCCGGGCGAGCACCGACGCGCCGGGGACGACCGGCTCCCCGAATACGTGCACCGAGCCGGACGTCGGGGTGATCAGCCCGACCAGCACCCGCAGCGTCGTCGTCTTGCCCGCCCCGTTCGGCCCGAGCAGGCCGACGACCTGGCCGCGCTCGACCCGGAAGCTGACGCCGTCGACGGCGCGGTAGCCGTCCTTGTAGGTCTTTCCCAGATCGGTGATGACGACGGGCACGTCGGCGTACTCCGGTGCGCTGTGCAGCACGCGTCGTCGCAGCCCGAACAGCAGCCACACGCCGAGCAGGATGGCCAGCGCCACGGCCCCACCGGCGATCAGCCACGCCCACGGCTGGCCGGAGGTGGTCACCGTCCCGGCCACCGTCGCCAGCGACAAGGTGCTGCCGGGGGCGAGGGCGACGGTGTAGGTCCTGGGGTTCGCGGGCAATTCGTAGGACAGGTCCGTCGTCGCGACCGTCACCGCGAGGCGCGAGCCCGCCGACACGTCCGTCACCACCGCCGGGAGGTGGACGGTGACCGGCGTCGGCTCCCCGGGGACCAGGCCGGACAGGTACAGCGGGGCGACGAGGTTGGCCGGCAGCACGGCGCCGCCCTGCGCGGACACGACGCGCAGCCCGAGGAACAAGGTGGCATCGGTGCTGTCGTGCGCGGTGACGACGATCCGGACCGACGACGAGCCGCCGACCAGCACCGGACGGGTCAGCGGCGCCGAGACGAACCCGGCCACCTGGCCCGGCAGCAGCGACAGCGCCGACACCTGGCCGGACAGCCCGCCGAACTGCCCGAGGATGGCGCCGATCGCCGGCACGGCCGTGATCGCGGCCGGCGCACCCCCGGGCGGCGCGGCGATCGTCTGCGGCGGCCCGGCCAGGGCGACCTGCCGGTGGTTCTCGCCGTCGAGCCCGGGGTAGTGGGAGACCGTCAGCATCTGCGGGACGGCGTTGCCGGCCTCGGAGGAGATGACGGCGCCCTGCTGCTCGACCCGGAACGGCTGGCGGCCGTGCACCCGTCCGGCGAAGGCGTCACCGAACCAGGAGACCAGCGTCGAATCGGCCAGGGAGCCGCCGCCGTCGTGGCCGCCGAGGCGCCACTGCACCCGCACCGGCGTCCCGGACGCGGCGATCCCGCGGGCGTTCGCGTCGGCCTGTCCCAGCGGGAACAGCGAGTCGTCCTGCCCCTGCGTCAGCAGCGTCGGCGCCCGGATCGAGCCCAGCACCGTCGCCGGGCTGGACCGGGCCAGCAGCGCCAGCAGCGCCGGGCTGGGACGGCCGGTGCGGGCCGCATCCAGGTAGAGCGCGCACAGCGTCGGGTCGAAGCGCCCGCACTGCACGTCCGAGGGCTGCTGCGGCGCGAGCGACTCGCGGGCCGCCCCCGGGCGCACGGGAATCGGGCTCGACTGCGACAGTCCGTCCTCGAACAGGTACCCGGCCCACAGCTTCTTGAACACGCCCGGGACCTGGCCGTCGGCGTTCGGGAACAGCGCGGCCGCGAGGTCGTTCCAGGTGATGTCGGCCGCCACGGCCTTGATGCGTGAGTCGGTCCCGGCGAGCATCAGGGCCAGGGCGCCGCCGTACGAACTGCCGGCGACACCGATCTGCGGGGCCCCGTCGACCCGGCGCACCTGCGGCCGTCCGGCCAGCCACGTGACCAGGTCGGCCGCGTCCTTGACCTCGTACTGCAACGAGTCCAGGTGGATGTCCCCCCCGGACCTCCCGAAGCCGCGCGCGGTGTACGCGAGCACCACGAACCCGGCCTGTGCCAGCGCCCGCGCGGTGCCGGCGACGCTGTCCTTCGTCCCGCCGAAGCCGTGCGCGAGCAGCACCGCGGGGGCGGGCGTCGCCGGCGGCAGGTACAGGGTCGTGTCGAGTTGCACGGGGGTGTCGCCCTCGGGCGTACCGGCGACGAACTGGGAGGACGTGCGGATGTGCGGGGTGCGGTTCACGGTCGCCAGTGCGATCCCCGCCGCGACGACCAGCGCGACCAGCACCGCGACGATCACCCGGGCCGAGCGCAGCCGCGCGCGCCAGCCCACCGATCTCATTCGGTCAGGGTACGGGTGCGCTCTGCGAGGGCCGCGTCCTTCGCGCGGGCGGTGTCCGCGAGCTGCTGCTGGAACTCGCGCATGCGCGCGGCCAGGCCCTCGTCGGAGGCGGCGAGGATCCGCACGGCGAGCAGGCCGGCGTTGCGCGCGCCGCCGATCGAGACCGTCGCGACCGGGACCCCCGCGGGCATCTGCACGATCGACAGCAGCGAGTCCATCCCGTCGAGGTAGCGCAGCGGCACCGGCACGCCGACCACCGGCAGCGGCG
>SCQZ01000116.1 GCA_004299665.1 Jatrophihabitans sp. | reverse complement strand
CCACCATCTGTGTCACCGCGGCCGCCGCCGGGGCGCCGGGTACTCTGGACGTCCGGTAACCCGAGTTGTTGTCGACGCTGCGAGTGCGAGGCCGTATCCGATGATCCTGGCGCTGTCCCTGGTGATGGTGGCGGTCAGCCTGCTGCTGATCGTGCTCATCCTGCTGCACCGAGGCAAGGGCGGCGGCCTGTCCTCGATGCTCGGCGGCTCGTTCTACTCCAGCCTGTCGGGATCCTCCGTCGTGGAGCGCAACCTGGACCGACTGACCATCATCGCCGGCGTCGTCTGGGCGATCTCGATCGTCGGACTGGGGCTGTTGTACAAGAACTCCTGAGGTCGTGGCCGCGGTTCGCGGCGGCACGGCTCACCCTTCCCGCATCCTTTCGACCCGAACGGGGACAGCACGTGGCAGGTGGCAGCGCGATTCGCGGCAGCCGGGTCGGCGCCGGCCCGATGGGCGAGAACGAGCGTGGCGAGTCCGCGCCGCGCCAGTACGTGTCCTTCTTCTGCGCGAACGGCCACGAGACCCGTCCCGCGTTCGCGCTGGACGCGCCGCTGCCGGACACCTGGGACTGCCCGCGGTGCGGCTTCCCGGCCGGCCGGGAGTCCCAGGCCCCGCCCGGAGCGCCCCGCAACGAGCCCTACAAGACCCACCTGGCCTACGTGAAGGAGCGGCGCAGCGACGCGGACGGCGCCGCGCTGCTCCAGGAGGCGCTGAACAAGCTCAAGGCCCGCCGCGGCGAACTCTGACGCCGGCTGCCGGCGGCGGCGCGCGACCTGGCGTCAGCCCACCGGAGGCTTGTACAGGTGCGGCGGCAGGTGGGACGCGGCGGCCCGATCGACGAGCCAGAGCGTGCGGTGCGTGCCGCGCGGTCCGGCCGCCGGGACCTGCACCCGGCCGGCGCCGCCCAGCGCCAGCGCCACCGCATTCGCCTTGCCCTCGCCCGCGGCGACGAACCAGATCTCTGCAGCGGCGTCCAGCGCCGGGAAGGTGAGCGAGAGCCGGGTCGGGGGCGGCTTCGGAGAGTTGCGCACCGCGATCACCGCGGCGTCCTGCTCGTAGACGCCGGGGTGCTCCGGGAACAGCGAGCAGCAGTGCCCGTCCGGCCCGATCCCCAGCAGCGCGACGTCGAAGTGGGGGACGTCCTCGTCGCCGTGCGCCGCGGCCGCGAGTTCGGCCGCGTACCAGCCGGCGGCCGCGTCGGCGTCGTCCCCGAGCGGCCCGTCGTCGGCGGGCATCCGGTGCAGCACCGCCGGGACGGCGTCGAACAGGGCGGCCGCCGCGGCCCGGTCGTTGCGGTCCCCCGAGCCGGACGGGACGAATCGCTCGTCGCCCCACCACACGTGCACGCGGGACCAGTCGACGGAGTCGCGTCCGGGCAGGTCGCGCAGCGCGCGCATGGTGTCCTCGAGGATGCCGCCGCCGGTCACGGTGAGGTGGGCGGTGCCCCGTTCGTCCAGGGCCGCGACGAGCGTGGCGACGACCCGCCCGGCGACGTCCTCGGCCAGTTGCGCGGGCGTCGGGGCGACGACCAGTTCCGGCTCGGCGGCCATCAGTTGCTCTTGCCCGTCATGGCCGGGTCCTTCCAGATGTGCTGGCGCTGCGGGTCCCGGTCCTCCAGACCGGTCTCGCCGGTGACCGCGCCGAGGGCCTGGGCGTAGATGTCGTCGTCGTCCAGGCGCCGCAACTCCTCGGCGAGCAGGTCCCCGGTGCTGCGGTTGGGGAACGGCGCGATCGTGTCACGCTGGCCGGTGCGGCTCATGATCAGCTTGTAGTTCTCGTTGCGCATCGAGATGTCCAGGCCGTCCGGGAAGGACAGCGACACGCTGCTGATGTACTTGCCCTCGGCGTGGTCGACGGGGACGTACAGCCCCAGCCTGCTCGACAGCCAGCCGGCCAGCAGTTGCGCCGACGGGTCGAGCGGGTTGCCGTGGACGGTGACGGCGGTCGCGGCCGACCGCACCGTGTCGAACGCCGACGCCAGCGCGGCACGCCACGGCGTGATCACCGTCCAGGTCAGGTCGGTGTCGCCGGGCCGGTAGTCGCGTGCTCGTTGCTTGAGGGCGGCACTCGGATCCTGGTCGCGGATCACGTTCGTGATGCGGCGCCCGGCGAAGACGCCCAGCGGATCCTCGGCGATCACGTCGGGCGTCTGGGAGTAGAAGTAGGTCACGACCGGCGCGTCGGGCGCGAGCAGGGGCAGGGTCACCGACTCGGCGTGCAACGCCAGCCGCCCGTACATCCGCAGCACCACCGACTCCACCGGCCCGTAGCGCCCGCCGATCTCCACCTCGGCGTCCAGCCGGGGCACCGGCGCCTCGACCTGGCGGCGGATCACCGCGAGCACCCGCATCGGGTGGCGGGACGCGGCGACGCGGACCGCCGCCTCGACGTCCCCGACGTCCTTCTCGTCCAGGACGACGACCAGGGTGAGGGCGAGGCCGCTGGTGACCCCGCCTCCGGTGCGCCGCTCCGCGGCCAGCGCCTGGACCACCGCGGTCCCGGTGGTGTCCCAGAGTGTGGTCATGCCGCCCTCCCGCCCCGGCCGGCGGCGGCCGTCACGGCCGACGCCATGATCGGCCGTCCGACGCGAGCATCTCGTCGGCCGCCTTGGGACCCCACTCGCCGGCCCGGTAGAGCTGCGGCGGGTGGTCGTCCCAGAACTCCTCGAGCGGGTCGATCACCCGCCAGGAGGCCTCGACGGCGGCGTTGCGGGGGAACAGCGTCGAGTCCCCGAGCAGCACGTCCAGGATCAGCCGCTCGTACGCCTCCGGCGACGACTCGGTGAAGGCCTCGCCGTACAGGAAGTCCATCGACACGTCCCGCACCTCCATCATCGAGCCCGGGACCTTCGAGCCGAACTTCAGCGTGACCCCCTCGTCGGGCTGCACGCGGATCACGAGCTGGTTGTGGCCGAGTTCCTCGGTGTCGGTGTGGCTGAAGGGCAGGTGCGGCGCCTTCTTGAACAGCACCGCGATCTCGGTCACGCGCCGCGGCAGCCGCTTGCCGGTGCGCAGGTAGAACGGCACCCCCGCCCAGCGGCGGGTGTCGATCCCGAGCCGCACCGCCGCGTAGGTCTCGGTGGTCGAGTCGGGCTTGATGCCCTCCTCGGC
>SCQZ01000115.1 GCA_004299665.1 Jatrophihabitans sp. | reverse complement strand
GCCGGATGCAGTTGATGCCGATCGGGTTCAGCAGCGACTGCTCGTTCTGCGAGATCGCGCGCTCGACGTCCAGCACACCGCGCATGGTGTCGTTGGCCGGGGCCTTCCAGACGCCGCGGGTGTCGTCGGTGCGGGCCCAGACGCCGGCGATGTGGCCGGACGGCGGGATGAGCACCTCGCTGTTGCCGTTGACGCCGATGGGGTTGTCCACCTTCACCCAGGGGTAGTACAGCGCGGCGAAGGCCGAGTCGTACATGGCGACCTCGCTGCGCCAGTCCTTGACCTGCTGCGGGGTCATCCCGGGCGGAGCGTCCAGGACGGCCATCCGGTTGCCGCTCTGCTCGCAGTGCGAGATCAGCGCGGTCTGCACGGCCTTCCAGAGGTTCAGGTCGAGGCTGCCGTCCTCCTTCGTCGCGGCCGTGACCAGGTCGGGCACGACGACCATGGTGACGTCGTTCGCGATCGCCAGGCCGTTGATGCCGTTGCGCGCCGACTCCGAGCCCGCGAACTTGCGACCGGTGACCGGCACCGGGACCGGCGCCGCCTTCTCCAGGTCGTAGCGGCCGGGCTTGAGCAGTTCCAGTTGCGTGCTCAGGTCGACGCCCTTGTCCAGCACGGTCTCGACCTTGATCTTCGTGGAGGTCTTGTTCACGACCGCCTTGACGTCGCGCTCGCCGCCGAAGGTGAGGTTCGGGAACTCCTCGACCGCCTGGCCGCCGACGACCACGGTCAGCGTGAAGGGCGAGGGCCCGTCGGGGGCGTCCGCGCCGCCGTCGTCGGTGGAGATCTGCACGGACACGTCGGCGTCCGGGTCGATGCTCTCGATCTGCAGCGGCTCGCCGAGCGCGCGGTCGGCGGCGGGCAGCGCGGCGCGGGACGGCTGGCCGGCGGGTTCGGAGTTCGGGATCCGGACGATGTACGCGATGCTGCCGCCGTTGGCGAAGTAGCCGTACACCGACAGCGGCAGGACGCACCCCTCGGCGAAGCTGCCGTAGAGCGCCTCGAACTGCGACCAGCTGGTGACCAGGCGTGGTGCCAGGCCCTGCGGGTCGTTCGGGTCGTCGCTCGGGGCGCGTTCGGTGAAGCCGACGAAGGCGGCCACCGCGGTCGGCGCGGCCGACAGCACCTTCTGTGACGACGCCACTTCCTCGACGTAGACGCCGGGAGCTGTGTACGTGGGCATCTGCCCCTCCGATCGATCGCTGGGAATGGTCGACGCTCATCCGGCGGTCCCCGATGATCAGTCGATTCGCGCGAAGGCTACATCCTCGCGTGCCCTCCGCGTTAGGCCCCCGCGCAAAAATTTGTCCAGGTCCTAGGAACGATCGACACGGCCGCCGCGCACGCCGTCGGAGCAATCCGGACGAAGCGGACCGGACCTCAACTCACGTTGGTGCGGACAGCGCCCGGGAAGGTCAGCGAGATCACGCCGCCCCAGGCGCAGGTGAGGACCGCGCCGCTCGCCAGGGCCGGCTTGCCGGCCACCAGCGTCGTCGGCGCGGGCGGCACCCAGGTCCCCACCGGGGCGGGTACGCAGGGCATCGGGGTGAGCACGCCGAGCGCGGCGGCGGTCGCGGCGGCGACGGTCGGGTTCGCCAGGCTCGAGCACATCCCGAACG
>SCQZ01000114.1 GCA_004299665.1 Jatrophihabitans sp. | reverse complement strand
GGCAGCACCGCCACGCGCGTGGCGGTGCTGCCCGTCGCGGGTGTGGTCACCAGCCCCCTGGAGCGTTGTACGCAGACCGCCGAGCACATCGTCGCCGCGCAGCGCGAGGCCGGACGCGAACCCCCGTACCACGTCGACGATCGACTGGTCGAGTGCGGCTACGGGACGTGGACGGGACGGTCGCTGAAGGAGCTGACGAAGGACCCGGTCTGGAAGGTCGTGCAGACCCAGCCGTCGGCCGCCCGGTTCCCCGAGGGCGAGTCGCTCGCTGAGATGTCGGCGCGCGCGGTCGGCGCGGTGCGCGCCTGGGACGAGCACTTCGGCGACCAGGTCTGGGTGGCCTGCAGCCACGGCGACGTGATCAAGGCGATCCTGGCCGACGCCCTGGGCCTGCACCTGGACCAGTTCCAGCGGATCGTCGTCGACCCCGCGTCGGTGTCGGTGGTGCGCTACACCGCACAGCGGCCCTACGTGCTGCGCACCAACGACCTCGCGGGCGAGCTGTCGTCGTTCGCACCCGCGAAACGGCGCGGGCGGCGGGCGGGGACGGACGCGACCCCCGGCGGCGGCGCGGGCGCCGGCGCGGTCTGAACACTAGTCTGGGGCATCATGTCGCGGCAGATCTTCGTGTTCGACCGACCCGAGCGCTTCGTCACCGGAACGGTGGGGACGCCGGGCGAACGCGTGTTCTTCCTGCAGGCGAGTGACGGCTCGCGGGTGGTGTCGGTCGCGATCGAGAAGCAGCAGGTCAGCGTGCTGGCCGACCGCCTCGAGCAACTCCTCGACGACGTGGTCGAACGCACCGGCACGGCGCTGCCCGCGGATCACCTCGACCAGGACGCACTGTCCCAGCCGATCGAGGAGGAGTTCCGCGTCAACGCGATGGCGCTCGCGTGGGACGGCGAGTCGGGGCTGGTGGTCATCGAGGCGCAGGCGCCGGCCGCGGACGCCGAGGAGGCCGAGCGCACGTTGCTCGAGGACGCCGACGACGGCCCCGACGCGCTGCGGGTCCGCCTCGAGCCGGCCCGGGCGCGCGCCTTCGTCGAGCGGGCGCGGCGCGTCATCGCGGCCGGACGGCGCCCCTGCCCGCTGTGCGGTCGGCCGCTGGACGCCCAAGGTCACGTCTGTCCCCGCCTGAACGGTTACCACCGCACCGCCCCGGCCGCCGGGTAGGCCGGGTCCGTGACCATCGAGGGACTGACACCGCCGCGCGAGCTCGCCACCGCCGACGCGCTCGCGCTGCTGCGCGAGGGGGCGTTGGAGGTCGAGGGACGCGTCGTGGCGGCGTCGAACGCCACCCTCTACTGCGCGATGACCGCCGACGGCGTGAGCGCCGCGTGCGTCTACAAGCCCGTGGCGGGGGAGCGGCCGCTGTGGGACTTCCCGGACGGCACCCTGGCGGGGCGGGAGGTCGCGGCGTACGAGGTGTCCGCCGCCGCCGGGTGGGAGGTCGTGCCGCCGACGGTCCTGCGGGACGGTCCGCTCGGTCCCGGCATGGTGCAGCTGTGGATCGACACCGACGACGACGTGGACCTGATCGCGCTGCTGCGGGGCTCCCGCGACGAGCGGCTGCGGCGCATCGCGGCGTTCGACGCCGTCGTGAACAACGCCGACCGCAAGGGCGGCCACCTGCTCCCGACGCGCTCCGGCGCGCTCTACGGGGTCGATCACGGGGTCTGTTTCCACGCCGAGGACAAGCTGCGGACCGTGCTGTGGCAATGGGCCGGGCAGCGCATCCCGGAGGAGACTCGCGCGGTCCTGGAACGGCTGCAGGACCAGGTGCGCGGGCAGCTCGGCACCCGCCTGGCCGAACTGGTCACCCGGCGCGAGGTCCGCGCCACCCAGTTGCGACTGCGCCGCCTGCTCGCCGCCGGGCTGTTCCCCGAACCCAGCGGCGACTGGCCGCCGGTACCGTGGCCCCCGATCTGAACCCTGGCTACGCGGCGGGGGTGGTTCCCGCCACCTCGGCCAGCCGCTCGAGGGTGGCGGCCATGCCGGTGCGGTTGCGCGCGGGGAATCCCATGAGGATCAGCGCCGGGCGCCGCCAGAGGGGCACCGGACGCGCGTCCCACTGCTCGGTCACCCGCGTACCGTCCGCGACCGGCTCGAACAGGTACCGCCAGACGTGGCCGTTGAAGTGCCGCCACCCGATGGTGCGTGGCTCGTCGAACTCCACCACCGTGTTCTTGATCTTGTAGGACGCGCCGAGGTGCATGTCCATGCCGAAGGTCGCCTCCAGCGACAGCCGGTCCGGGTTCGCCCCCGCCGTGCCGCGCACGCTGCCGGAGCCGTCGATCACCGGGTGCATCGCAGGATCGGCCACGATGTCGAACAACTTCTGCGCGGGTGCGGCAATGACCTTGCTGACGCTGACGAGGTAGGCGCTCACGCCGACGAGTCTGCCCGATAGGTTGGCCGCCGTGGATGCATGGGCGGCGTGCGAGGTTCCCCAACTGCCCGGTCGGGGCTCCCCGCTACGGCTGTACGACACCTCCCGCCGCGCGGTCACGGCCACCGCGCCGGGGGCGGTCGCCGGGATGTACGTCTGCGGCATCACGCCGTACGACGCGACGCACCTGGGCCACGCGGCCACCTACCTCGCCTTCGACCTGGTGCAGCGCGTGTGGCGCGACGCCGGCCACGCGGTGCGGTACGTGCAGAACGTGACCGACGTCGACGACCCGTTGCTCGAGCGGGCGGCCCGCACCGGCGAGGACTGGACCGACCTGGCAGCGCGGGAGACCGACCTGTTCCGCTCGGACATGACCGCGCTGCGGGTGCTGCCCCCCGATGAATATGTCGGGGCGGTGGAGTCGGTGCCCGAACTGGTTCCCGCGATCTCGGCCCTGCTGGAATCCGGCGCGGCGTACCGCCTCGACGACGACGTGTACTTCGACGTCGCGGCCACCGGGCACTTCGGCTACGAGTCGGGCTACGACCGGGCGACGATGCTGGACCTGTTCGCCGAGCGCGGCGGCGATCCGCAGCGTCCGGGCAAGCGCGACCCCCTGGACTCGCTGCTGTGGCGCGCCGAACGGCCGGGGGAGCCGTCGTGGCCGACCTCACTCGGGCGGGGCCGGCCGGGGTGGCACATCGAATGCTCGGTGATCGCGCTGAACCGGCTCGGGATGGGGTTCGACGTCCAGGGCGGCGGCTCGGACCTGGTGTTCCCGCACCACGAGCACTCGGCCGCGCACGCCGAGGCGCTCACCGGCGCCCATCCGTTCGCCCGGCACTACGTGCACGCCGGCATGATCGGGCTGGACGGCGAGAAGATGAGCAAGTCGCGAGGGAACCTGGTCCTGGTCTCCAAGCTGCGCGCCGCGGGGGTGGAACCGATGGCGATCCGCTTGGCGCTGCTCGACGGTCACTACCGCGCGGACCGGGAGTGGACCGGCGGGCGGCTGCCCGCGGCGGAGGAGCGGCTCGCCCGGTGGCGCAGCGCCGCCGACCGCCCCGCCGGCCCCCCGGCGGAGCCCCTGCTCGCCGCGCTCCGGGACCGGCTCGCCGACGACCTGGACAGCACCGCCGCGATGGCCGCCGTCGACAACTGGGCGGCCGGCGCGGGTGACCACGCCGGGGCACCGGCGATCGTGGCGGACGCCGTCGACGCGCTGCTGGGCGTCGCGCTGCGCTGAGGACGGGCCGTCGGCGTCGCTTCCCGCCGGAAGTGCACGGTTCCGGGGGCTCCGCGGCGCACGTTTCAGGCGGGAAGGTGCACGGGGCCGGTCGATCGGGGTGGGTCAGCCGTGCCCGCCGGCGTGACCGGTGCCGCGGTCCCGGCGTCGCAGGTACCGCTCGAACTCGCGCGCGATCGCCTCGCCGGAGACGGCCTTCAGCTCACCCCGGTCGATCTCGTCGTCCCGCTCCTCGAGGTTGCGGATGTACTCGGACACCTCCTCGTCCTCCGCGGCCATCTCGTCGACGAGCTTTTGCCACTCGTCGGCCTGCTGCGGCAGTTCGCCCAGCGGAACAGGGACGTCCAGGACGTCCTCGATGGCGTGCAGCAGCGCGATCGTCGCCTTCGGGTTCGGCGGCTGCGACACGTAGTGCGGCACCCCCGCCCAGAACGAGAGTGCCGGGATGCCCGCGCCCACGCAGGCGTCCTGCAGCACGCCGACGATGCCGGTCGGCCCCTCGTAGCGCGAGGCCTCCAGCCCGTAGCGGGCGACGGACTCGGCGTCGTACGCCGTACCGCTGACCTGGATCGGGCGGGTGTGGGGCGTGTCCGACAGCAGCGCGCCGAGGGTGACGACCGTGCGGACCTGCAACTCGTCGATGACGCCGATCAGTTCCCGGCAGAAGCCCCGCCAGCGCATGTTCGGCTCGATGCCCCGTACGAGTACCAGGTCGAAGGACGCACCCGGCGGGCGGCAGGTCGCGAACCGGGTCGTCGGCCAGCTCACCCGGCGGGTGACGCCCTCGACCAGCGACACGGTGGGACGGTTGACCTGGAAGTCGTAGTAGTCGTCCGGGTCGATCTCGGTGAGCGGCTGCGCGTCCCAGGTCAGTTCCAGGTGCTCGATCGCGCCGGTCGCCGCGTCTCCCGCGTCGTTCCACCCCTCGAAGGCGGCCACCAGCAGCGGTGCGGTCAGCGCCGGCCAGCCTGCATGCTCGGTCGCGCTCATCCCCTCACCCTACGACCGGGCCCCGGTACCCGGCCGCAGTTGCGCTGCCGCCGCGCCCGGGTTCACGCCGACGCCGGCGGCTCGCCAGGAAGCCGGGCATACCGGCCGGTAATCTTGCGGGCATGGCATATAACCCACCCCCGTCGTCGTTACTCGATGCGCTCGCCGAGCGTGTCGTCGTCGCCGACGGGGCGATGGGCACCATGCTCCAGGCCGCCGACCTGACGCTGGACGATTTCCACGGCCTCGAGGGTTGCAACGAGATCCTCAACGTCTCGCGCCCCGACGTCGTGCGCACCATCCACGACGCCTACTTCCGCGCCGGGTCGGACGCGGTCGAGACGAACACCTTCGGTGCCAACTGGGCGAACCTGAACGAGTACGACATCGCCGGCCGCATCCACGAACTGGCCCGGGCCGGTGCGCAGATCGCCGTCGAGGTGGCACGCGACTGGTCCACCGCCGATCGGCCCCGCTGGGTGCTCGGGTCGATCGGGCCGGGGACCAAGTTGCCCACGCTCGGCCACGCCCCGTACGCGCTGCTGCGCGACGCCTACGTCGAACAGGTCACCGGCATGCTCGAGGGCGGGGTCGATGCCGTCATCATCGAGACCTGTCAGGACCTGCTGCAGTGCAAGGCGGCCGTCATCGGTGCCACGCGGGCGATGGCCCGGGCCGGGCGGCGGGTGCCGATCATCGCCCAGGTGGCCGTCGAGACGACCGGAACGATGCTGCTGGGATCCGAGATCGGCGCGGCGCTGGTCGCGCTCGAACCGCTCGGCATCGACCTCATCGGACTGAACTGCTCGACCGGGCCTGCCGAGATGAGCGAGCACCTGCGCTACCTGTCCCGGCACTCGCGCCGCGCCCTGTCCGTGATGCCGAACGCCGGTCTGCCCGTGCTCGGCCCGGACGGCGCGACCTTCCCGCTGGACGCGTCCGGGCTGGCCGCGGCGCTGCGCGGGTTCGTCGGCGAGTTCGGCGTGGCGCTGGTCGGCGGCTGCTGCGGCACCACCCCGGAGCACATCAGTGCCACCGTCGAGGCAGTGCGGGACCTGGCGCCTGCCGTCCGCCGTCCGCAGCGTGAGGCGTCGCTGGCCTCGCTGTACACGCCCGTGCCGATCCGCCAGGACGCCTCGGTGCTGATGATCGGCGAGCGGACCAACGCCAACGGCTCGAAGGCCTTCCGGGAGGCGATGCTGGCGGAGGACTGGGCGCAGACCGTGGAGACGGCGCGCGCCCAGACACGCGACGGGTCGCATGTGCTGGACCTGTGTGTCGACTACGTCGGCCGGCCCGGCGCGAAGGACATGCGCGAGATCGCGGGGCGCTTCGCCACCGCCTCCACCTTGCCCATCATGCTCGACTCGACCGAGCCGGACGTCCTGGAGGCCGGGCTGGAGATGCTCGGCGGACGGTGCGCGGTCAACTCGGTCAACTTCGAGGACGGCGACGGCCCGCAGTCACGCTTCGCGCGCATCATGCCGCTGGTGCGCGAGCACGGCGCCGCGGTCGTGGCGCTGACGATCGACGAGAACGGGCAGGCACGCACGGCAGCCCACAAGGTCGAGATCGCCGAGCGCCTGATCGCCACGCTGACCGGCGAGTGGGGGATGGACGAGTCGGACATCCTCATCGACTGCCTCACCTTCACCATCGGCGCCGGCCTGGACGAGTCGCGCCGCGACGGCGCCGAGACCGTCGAGGGCATCCGCGAACTCAAGCGACGCCATCCGGCCGTACAGACGACACTCGGCCTGTCGAACATCTCCTTCGGGCTGAACCCGGCCGCTCGGCAGGTGCTCAACTCGGTGTTCCTGCACGAGTGTGTGCAGGCCGGACTCGACTCGGCGATCGTGCACGCCTCCAAGATCCTTCCGATGAGCAAGATCCCGGACGAGCACCGTCAGGTCGCGCTCGACCTGGTCTACGACCGCCGCAGCGAGGGTTACGACCCGTTGCAGCGGTTCCTGCACCTGTTCGAGGGGGTGTCGGCGCAGTCCAGCGCCGCGTCGCGTGCCGAGGAACTGGCCGCGCTGCCGCTCGAGGAGCGGCTGCAGCGGCGCATCGTCGACGGCGAACGCAACGGCCTGGAGGCCGACCTGGATGCGGCCATGCTGCAACGCCCACCACTGGAGATCATCAACGAGGTGCTGCTGGCGGGTATGAAGACCGTCGGCGAGCTGTTCGGCTCCGGACAGATGCAACTGCCGTTCGTGCTGCAGTCCGCCGAGGTCATGAAGGCTGCCGTCGCCTACCTCGAACCGCACATGGAGAAGGCGGGCTCGGGCAAGGGCACGATCGTGCTCGCGACCGTCAAGGGCGACGTCCACGACATCGGCAAGAACCTGGTCGACATCATCTTGACGAACAACGGATACACCGTCGTGAACATCGGGATCAAGCAGCCGCTGAACGCCATCCTCGAGGCGGCGGACGAGCACGCCGCCGACGCGATCGGCATGTCCGGGCTGCTGGTGAAGAGCACCGTGGTGATGAAGGAGAACCTCGAGGAGATGAACTCCCGGGGCATTGCCGGGCGTTACCCGGTGCTGTTGGGCGGGGCGGCGCTGACCCGGGCCTTCGTGGAGCAGGACCTCACGGAACTGTTCGGGGGAGAGGTCCGCTACGCGCGCGACGCCTTCGAGGGGCTGCGCCTCATGGACGAGGTCATGGCCGCCGCCCGCGGCGAGGGGCCGCAGCACTCGGCCGACCAGGAGCGACTGCGTGCCGAGCGCAAGGCGCGCCGGGAACGCTCGTTGCGGATCGCGGCCGAACGACGCGCGGCCGAGGAGGCGGAACTGGCCGAGTTGCCGTCACGATCGGATGTCGCCACCGACAACCCCATCCCGACCCCGCCCTTCTGGGGGGACCGCGTCGTCAAGGGCATCCCGCTCGCCGACTACGCGGCGCTGCTGGACGAACGCGCCACCTTCAAGGGCCAGTGGGGGTTGCGCGGCGCCCGTGCCGGCGCCGGCGGACCGAGCTACGAGGAGCTCGTCGAGACCGAGGGGCGCCCGCGGCTGCGGTACTGGCTCGACCGGTTCCAGACCGAAGGGCTGCTCGAGGCCGCCGTCGTCTACGGCTTCTACCCGTGCGTGAGCAAGGGCGAGGACCTGATCGTGCTGGACGCGAACGGCACGGAGCGCACCCGCTTCACCTTCCCGCGCCAACGCCGGGAGCGCCGGCTGTGCCTGGCCGACTTCTTCCGGAGCGAGGACAGCGGCGAGGTCGACGTCGTGGGCTTCACCGTCGTCACCGCCGGCCCACGGATCAGCGAGTTCACCAAGACGCTGTTCGAGGCGAACGCGTACCGCGACTACCTGGAGGCGCACGGGCTGTCGGTGCAGCTCACCGAGGCGCTCGCGGAGTACTGGCACCGGCGCGTGCGCGAGGAACTGCTGCTGCCGCACGGGCCGATGTCCGCCGAGGATCCCGCCGACGTGGAGGACTACTTCAAGCTCGGCTACCGGGGGGCGCGCTACTCCCTCGGCTACGGTGCCTGCCCCGACCTCGAGGACCGCGCGAAGATCGTCCAGCTGCTGCGCCCGGACCGAATCAACGTCGTCCTCTCCGAAGGGTTCCAGCTGCACCCCGAGCAGTCGACCGACGCCATCGTCGTGCACCACCCCGAGGCGAAATACTTCAACACGTGAGTGCGCCGGCCCGACCGGGCGAGGCGCTCGTGACGGCCGCAGCCGCGAGCCGGTGGAGCGTCCTGGCCGGATTCGCCGGCGTCGCGGCCGTCACGCAACTGCTGTGGCTGACGTACGCCCCCATCACCACGCAGGCCGCGAGGCACTACGGCGTCAGCGAGAGCGCGATCGGGTGGCTGGCGAACGTGCTGCCGCTCGGGTACGTGGTGCTGGCCGTCCCCGCCGGCCTGCTGCTGGACCGCGGGTTCCGCCCCTGGCTGCTCGTCGGGGCCGTGCTCACCGCGTGCGCCGGGATCGTGCGGCTCGTGGGCGACGACTACGACTGGCAGCTCGCAGGTCAGGCGCTGCTCGCGATCGCGCAGCCGTTCGTGCTCACCGCCATCACCGGCGTCGCCGGCCGCTACCTGCGCCCGGCGGACCGGGCGACCGGTATCGCCATCGGCACGGCGAGCACCTTCGCCGGCATGATCGTCGCGTTCGTGCTGGCAGCCGCGGTGCCGCTGCGGGCCGTGCTGGCGACCGATGCGATCCTCGGCGTCGCCGCGCTGGTGTGTGTGGCGGTGCCGCTGCGCAAGGGCGCGGCCTTCCGCCACGACCGGACCGCGCCCGGTCTGCGCGCGCTGCGGGCAACCTGGCGCGATCCCCTCGTGCGCCGCCTGTGCCTGCTGGTGTTCGTCCCCTTCGGCACCTTCACCGCGCTGACGACCTGGGCCGAGGCGCTGCTGGACCCGGCCGGGGTCACCAGCAGCCAGGCGGGCATCGTGCTGCTGGTCAACATCGTCGCGGGCGTCGCGGGCTGCGCGTTGCTGCCGGTCGCCGCGGTGCGGCGGCGACGGGAACTGGCGGCGATGGCGGCAGCCTTGCTGGTGACGGCCGCGTCGTGCGCACTGCTGGCCGCGGCGCCCGGGCTCGCCATGGCGCTCGCGACGTTCGCGGTGTTCGGGTTCCTGCTGCTTCCGTGCCTGCCCATCGTGCTGGAACTCACCGAGCGCCGCGGCGCCGGCGGCGACAGCACGGCAGCCGGGCTGATCTGGCTGTTCGGGCAGGCCGGCGCCCTGGTGGTGACGGGCGTCGTCGGCACCGTGGTGCACCACCCGCTCGGCGCCTTCGTGCTGATGGCGGCCGTGACGTTCGCTGCCGTCCCGCTGCTGCGATCGCTGGCCCCGTACGTCGCGGTGCTGCCGCGGACCGCCCCGGCCCGATCGTGATCGACCTGCGTGGCGACGTCTCACGCACCGGCTCGACCTACCCCCAGATGTCCGCCGCCACGTCCGCCCTCGAACCGCCCTTCGCCGTCGTGGACCGGCGCGCGTTGCAGGCGAACGCCGCCGCCCTGGTACGCCGCGCCGCGGGCAAGCCGGTCCGGGTCGCGTCCAAGTCGGTGCGATGTCGCGAGATCACCCGGGCGGTGCTGGCGCTGCCCGGGTACCGCGGGGTGCTCGCGCTGACACTTCCCGAGGCGCTCTGGCTCGCCGACGGAGCCGACGGCCTCGCCGACGACGTCGTCGTCGCCTACCCGAGCGTGCACCGGGCCGCGCTGCACCGGCTGGGCAACGACGAGGCCCTCGCCGCACGCGTCACCATCATGATCGACTCCGTCGAGCAGCTCGCCCTCGTCGAGGACGCCGCCGGACCGGGTGGGCCGCCGATCCGCGTCTGCCTCGAACTGGACGCCTCGCTACGGCTGCTGCACGGGCGCGTGCACCTCGGCCCGCGACGCTCACCCGTGCACGAGGTCCGCGAGGCCGAGGCGCTGGCGCGGGCGATCGTGGCGCGCCCGCGGTTCCGGCTCGTCGGGATGATGTCCTACGAGGGGCAGGTCGCGGGCGTGGCGGACAACGCGGGCTCGTTTGCCGGCCGGCTGCAGATCCGGGGCATGCAGCGGATGTCGCTGCACGAACTTGCCGGGCGCCGTGCCGAGGTCGTGGCGGCGGTGCGGCGGATCGCACCGCTGGAGTTCGTGAACGGTGGGGGCACGGGCAGCATCGAG
>SCQZ01000113.1 GCA_004299665.1 Jatrophihabitans sp. | reverse complement strand
GCTCTTCCGATCTGACACCGCGGGCGCGCAGCGGGCGCTGGAGCTCGGGTGCGACGTCCTGATGATGGGCAAGAGCGGCGTCGACGGGGTCTACGACTCCGATCCGCGCTCCAACCCGGACGCGCTGCGGTTCGACCGGATGACCTACGACGACGTCCTGCAGCGCAACCTGAAGGTCGCCGACCTGACGGCGTTCAGCCTGTGCCGCGACAACCGCATGCCGATCATCGTCTTCCAGCTGGCCGACGGGAACATCGCCCGCGTGGCACGGGGTGAGAAGATCGGCACGCTCGTGACCAGCGGCAACTGACGGGAGGTCCGGATGATCGACGAGGTCCTCTTCGAGGCCGAGGAGAAGATGGAGAAGGCGGTGCACGTCGCCCGCGAGGAGCTCGGCGGCCTGCGCACCGGCCGGGCGACCCCGGCGGCGTTCGCGCGCCTGGTGGTCGACTACTACGGCTCCATGACCCCGATCCCGCAGCTGGCTTCGGTGAACGTCCCCGAGGCGCGCATGGCGGTCATCAAGCCCTACGACATGTCGCAGCTCGGCGCGATCGAGAAGGCCATCCGGGACAGCGACCTCGGTGTCAACCCGACCAACGACGGGACCGTCATCCGCATCGTGTTCCCGCAACTGACCGAGGAGCGACGCCGCGACCTGGTCAAGGTCGCCAGGCACAAGGGCGAGGAGGCCCGGGTGTCGGTGCGCTCGATCCGCCGCCACGCCAAGGACGGCCTGGACCGGCTCGCCAGGGACGGCGAGGTCGGCGAGGACGAGGTGTTCCGCGCCGAGGCCGAACTGGAGAAGCTGACCGCCAAGTACGTCGCGACCGTCGACGACGTGGTCAAGGCCAAGGAAGCCGAGCTGCTCGAGGTCTGATGGCCGACAGCGCGCCGGCCGAGCAGGCCTCGGCCGCCCCCTCACGCGCGGGGCGCAACCTTCCCGCAGCGATCGGCGTGGGGCTCGGGCTCGGCGCGATCATCGTCGCCAGCTTGTTCGCGTACCGGCCGAGCTTCGCGTTCGTCGTCGGTATCGCCGTCGTCTACGGCTGCTGGGAGCTGTCCCGCGCGCTGTCCGGCCGGGGCCGCGTCTCGCTCGCGCCGGTGGTCGTCGGCGGGGTGGTGATGCTGGTGGCGGCGTGGCTGCGCGGGCCGAACGGCCTGGTGGTGGCGATGCTCCTGTCGGTCGCCGGGGTCGCGATCTGGCGCCTCGGCGACGGCGCGGAGCACTACGGGCGCGACCTGGCCGCGTCGGGGTTCGTGCTGCTCTACCTGCCGCTGCTGGCCGGCTTCGCCGTGCTGCTCGTGCACCCCTCCGACGGCGCGGCGCGGATCTTGGCGTTCATCGCGACCGTGGTCTGCAGCGACACCGGGGGCTACGCGACCGGCGTCCTGTTCGGCAGGCACCCGCTCGCGCCGATCGTCTCGAAGGCCAAGACGTGGGAGGGCTTCGCCGGGTCCGTGCTGTTCTGCGGCACCGCCGGGGTGCTGTTCCTGACCCTGGTGTTCCACCGGCTCTGGTGGCAGGGGCTGCTGTTCGGACTGGCGATCTGCGTGACCGCGACGATCGGTGACCTCGGCGAGTCCCTGGTCAAGCGGGACCTGGGCGTCAAGGACATGGGCACGGTGCTCCCGGGACACGGCGGACTGATGGACCGGCTGGACTCGCTGCTGCCCTGCGCCGCGGTGGCGTACCTGCTGCTGTCGGCGTTCGCCCCCGTGTGAGCGGTCGCGGTGGGCATCACCCTGCGCTCGCAGCCGGCCGGCCGCGACCTGACCCTGCTCGCGTTCGACGGCGACCGGCGGGTCGGCAGTGCGGTGCTGTGCGCCCGGCCGGTCACGCGGCTGGCCGGCGCCGCGTATCCGCACCTGCCGCAGCTCGCGTACCTGCAGGTCGAACCCGCGGCGCAGGGCCACGGTGTCGGCACGGCGCTGATCGGCTACGGCGAGCAGGTGGCGCGCGAACGGGGTGCCGCCGCCGTGGCGATCGGCGTGACGCGTGACGACCCGCGGGCGCGCGCGCTGTACGAGCGGCTCGGCTACCGGCCGACCGGCGTGATCGACTCCTACAGCTATCGCGCGGCGCTGCCGGACGGGACGACGCCGACCCGGACGGAGACGGCCGAGACGCTGCGCAAGGTGCTGCACCCGGTGCCCGCCACCGTGCCCGAGGTGGTCGCCGCGGTGGCGCGGCTCGCGGCCACCCGCGAGGGGCAGACGCGCTGGGTCGGCGTCGACGGCTGGGGCGCGGCGGGCAAGACCTCGCTGGCGGCGGCGATCGCCGCGGCCGTGCCGGGCGCGGC
>SCQZ01000112.1 GCA_004299665.1 Jatrophihabitans sp. | reverse complement strand
AGCCGGCCGGTGCGACACGACGAGGCGGACGATGACCGAGACGGAACCGATCAGGGTGGGGCCAGGCTTTGCCGCCGAGTTCCCGGGCGCCGTCGCCTCGGCGGCCGAGGCCGCAGCCAACCTGGTCCGGGCGGCGAGCGCTCTCCTGGACGAGATCCAACGCGGCCGCGCGCCGCTGGCGCCGCTGTCGCCCAGCGCCTTCGAAGCCCTGGCGGTGATCGACGGCGCCGGCCAACCGCTGCCCAGCGGCGTCATCGCAGATCGCCTGCTGGTCAGCTCGGCGAGCATGACCTCGCTGCTCGACACCCTCGAACGACGTGGCCTGGTCGCCCGCCTGCCGCATCCGACCGACCGGCGGATGATCCTCGTCGACATCAAGGACGAAGGACGCCGAATCGTCGACGAGATGCTCCCGATCGTTCACGCCACCGACACGGCAGCCTTCCGCGCACTGACCGAGGACGAACGTCAACTGTTGATCGAACTGCTGACCAGGCTTCGGCGACAGATCAGCGAGATGGCCGCCACCGAGCCCCCTCGACCAAAGCCCCGACGCAAACCCAGAACGACCTGACGACTGAACCATCCCGGCACGCGCCGAGCAACAGGCTCAGGCGCGCGGACTGTTCAGGGCCGTCCTAGCGGCGGGCGATCGCCTCGGCCGCGGCCGGAGCGCGCAGGCGCACATCGGCGCACTCGACGCAGATCCGTTCGGGGATCACGCCCAGCCGCATGAGAACCGCGAAGATCTGGCAGCCCATGCAGAACGCGAAGACGCATTCGAGCGTGGCCGCCGCGACGAGCAGGACGAGCAGGACCACCGTGCCCGCCGGATGGCCGCTCGCCATCAGCGCGGTCGCCGCCGTGGTGACGGCCAGGCCGATGCCCTGGGCGAACCGCTTGGGCGCGCCGGCGACCGGCTTGGCGGGGCCGAGCCGGGGTGCGATCACGCGGGTCGCCACCTGCCCGAAGGGGCTGAGCGTCGGTCCGGTCAGGACCCGCGCCAGGAACCCCGCGGCGAGCAGGGCGCTCAGCCACAGCCAGGCTCCGCCGGCGGCGGCAGCGATCACCAGGACCGCGACGCCGGCGAGTGCGACCTGGCCGGCGACGGCGCGCGCCGCCTTCTCGTTGACCGGGTCGGGGAAACCGAGGATTGCCACGACAGGACTCCTTCACGCGCCGTGCGCGTAACTGGGGATGGGGGTCCGGATCCGGGTGAGTCGCGCAGTGCCTCTGCGGTCACCCGGCGTGGCGACACGCCGCGCTGCGTACCCGCTGCAGATCGATGTGCAGGCGGGCCACCAGCATGACGGCGGACATGGACCCATTCTAGCGGCGCACAATCGCGGCGTGGGGCCGGTGTCCACCTACTGGACCGCCGTCGGGATCGGCGCGGTCCTCGCCGCCGTAGCGTGCGTGGTGGCCGCGCGGCGACCGGGCGCGGTGGCGCGGCGCGTCGGCCGCGTTCTCGCCCTCGTGCTCGCGGCCGACGCCGTCGCCTTCGTCCTGCGTCCGGTGATCGCCGGCGGCTGGAGCGTACGCGGGTCACTGCCGTTGGCACTGTGCGACGTCGCCCTGGGGATCGCGGCGCTCGCCTGCTGGTTCCCGGGCTGGCGCCTCGGGGTCGAGCTCACCTACTTCTGGGGACTCGCGGGCAGCCTGCAGGCGGTGGTCACCCCCGACCTCGGCCAGCGGTTCCCGGACCCCGAGTTCTTCGTCTTCGTCGTCGCGCACGTCGGCATCGTCACCGCCGCCCTGTACCTGGTCGCCGCGCTGCGCATCGCCCCGCGTCCCGGCAGTGTCGGGCGGGTCTTCGCCATCACCGTCGGCTACACGGCGGGGGTCGGCGTCGTCGACTGGCTGGCGGGCGCGAACTACATGTACCTCGCACGCCGTCCCGCGCACGCCTCGCTGCTGTCGGTGCTCGGCCCGTGGCCCTGGTACCTCGGCGGCGCGGCGGCCGTGGCACTCGCGCTGTTCTGGCTGCTGGACCTGCCGTTCCGGTGGCGCACGAGACAGTCGCGCGTTCCGCGACCGGCGTAGCGTCACTATCACGAGATCATCGAGGAGGCGGGGCCCATGCCCGCGACACAGCGACTGTCCATCCACGACGTCGACCCGGAGGCCTACAAGGCGGTCCTGGGGTTGGAGAAGTTCGTCCACTCCGGCAACCTGGACGAGCGGCTGCTCGCCCTGGTCAAGATCCGGGCGTCACAGATCAATCACTGCGCCTGGTGTCTGGACATGCACGTCGCAGAGGCACGCAAGGCCGGCGTGGATCAGCGCCAGTTGGACCTGGTCGCCGCCTGGCGCGAGGCCGGCGATCTGTTCGGCGCCCGGGAGCAGGCCGCCCTCGCCTTCACCGAGCAGGTGACGCTGATCAGCAAGGACGGCGTGAG
>SCQZ01000111.1 GCA_004299665.1 Jatrophihabitans sp. | reverse complement strand
GCGCTCGCGCACCGGGTTCGCCGTGGCGCTGGTCGTCGCCGCGGTGGTGGTGGCCGCCGGCGGCGTCGCCCTCGGGATCTGGCTGACCCGCGGGTCGGGCGGAGCGGCCCGGCTGGTGGCGCCGCAGACCGTCGGGCAGTACACGATGGTGACCGGCTCCCAGGCGGACCAGGTCGTCACCGCGATCCGCCGGGCCTCGTCGGACATGACCGGCGGCCGGGCCTCGGCGATGATCAAGGCGGCGACCATCGCCGTGTACTCCGACCAGGGCAGCGAGCCGGGGCTGGTCTTCGTCGGCCTCACCCGGGCGGCGGCCCGCGACGCGGGTGTCCCGGAGGCCGACGACGACACGATGGCGCGCAGGCTGGCGACCATGGCGCCGGACACGACGCCCTATCCCTCGGGCACACACGGCGGGGCGCTGCGGTGCGGCACCTCGCCGATCGGGCCGGTGACGGCCTCGGTCTGCGCGTGGGCGGACCGTTCCACGCTCGGGATGGTGATCTCGGTCAACGCCGTCGAGACCCGCACGCCCGAGCAGCTGTCGCAGACCGCCGACCGGTTCCGGGACGCGATCGACTGAGCGCCGGGCGGCCGGTGCCGGCCGTCAGCTGCGGCCGTCGAACAGGCTGGTGACGCTGCCGTCCTCGAAGACCGCCTTGATCGCCTGGGCGAGCAGCGGCGCGATCGAGAGCACGGTCAGCTTGTCGAACTCCTGCTCCGGGCGGATCGGCAGGGTGTTCGTGACGATGACCTCGCTCACCCTGCTGTTCTTCAGGGCGTCGGTCGCCGGCGCCGAGAAGATGCCGTGGGTGGCGGCGATCACGACCTGGGTGGCTCCCTCGGCGAACAGCAGGTCGGCCGCCTTGGTGATCGAGCCGGCCGTGTCGATCATGTCGTCGATCACCAGGCAGCAGCGTCCCGCGACGTCGCCGACGACCCGGTTCGCGACGACGTGGTTGGCCGAGTCGACATCGCGCGTCTTGTGCACGAACGCGATCTCCAGCCCGCCGAGCTTGTCCGCCCACTGCTCGGCACTGCGCACCCGGCCGGTGTCGGGCGAGACGACGACCAGATCCTCGTGGTCGTACCGCCCGCGCACGTAACCCGCGAGCAGGGGCATCGCGAACAGGTGGTCGACGGGGCCGTCGAAGAAGCCCTGGATCTGGGCGGTGTGCAGGTCCACCGCCATCACGCGATCGGCGCCCGCGGTCTTGAACAGGTCGGCGACCAGCCGCGCCGAGATCGGTTCGCGGCCGCGGTGCTTCTTGTCCTGGCGCGCGTACGGGTAGAACGGGCAGACGACGGTGATCCGCTTCGCGGAGGCCCGCTTGAGCGAGTCGAGCAGGATCAGGGTCTCCATCAGCCATTCGTTGATGGGCGCGGTGAAGGACTGGATCACGAACGCGTCCGCACCGCGCACCGACTCGTTGGACTTGATGAAGATCTCGCCGTTCGCGAACTCGTACGCCGTCGTCTCGGTGACGGTGACCCCGAGGTGCCGCGCGATCTCGTCGGCCAGTTCGGGGTAGGCACGGCCGGAGAGCAGCATCATGCTCTTGCGACCGGCGACCTGCAGGGTGCACCAGTGAGCACCCTGCAG
>SCQZ01000015.1 GCA_004299665.1 Jatrophihabitans sp. | reverse complement strand
GCGCCGCGCACAGCGCCGTCCACAGCGGTGATTGCCGCGAGGGCGGCGCCGATCTAACGTCGTCGCCGCCCCGCCGCCCGCGCGTGCCGACGCCCGGAACTGTCAGAGGTCAGGATCACGCTGACGAAGGGCAGCCACCGCACGCCCGACGACACCGCCCGCACGACAACACCGCCCGACCACCGCCCGCACAGGCACGCAGGACCGAGGAGTTCGCCCACCGATGACGCTCGCGCCGCCCCACCTGGACGCCGGACCGTCCGGCGGCGCCGACCGCACGCCGCCGCAGGCGCTCGAGGCGGAGAAGTCGGTCCTCGGCGCGATGATGATGAGCAAGGACGCGATCGCCGACGTCGTCGAGATCGTGCGCCCCACCGACTTCTACCGCCCTGCGCACCAACTGATCTACGACGCGATCCTGGACCTGTACTCGCGCGGGGACCCGGCCGACCCGATCACGGTCGCCGAGGAGCTGACCCGGGCCGGGCAGCTCGAACGCGCCGGGGGGGCGCTGAACCTGCACACCCTGGTCAACGCGGTGCCGACCGCGGCGAGCGCGGGGTACTACGCCGAGATCGTCACCGAGCGGGCGATCCTGCGGCGCCTGGTCACCGCCGGCACCCGCATCACGCAGATGGGGTACGACACCGCGTCCGGCAGCACCGAGGTCGTCGGCAGCGTCGACGACGTGGTGGACCGCGCCCAGGCCGAGGTGTACGCCGTCAGCGAGCGCCGCGCGAACGAGGACTACGTCCACATCGAATCGCTGCTGCAGGCCACGCTCGACGAGATCGACCGGATCTCCGCGACCGGCGGCATCGGCACCGGCATCCCCACCGGGTTCGCGCAACTGGACGAGTACACCAACGGGCTGCACCCCGGGCAGATGATCACGGTGGCGGGCCGGCCGGGCACGGGCAAGGCGCTGGCGCTCGACACGCCGCTGCCGACACCCTCCGGATGGACGACCATGGCGCAGGTGGCGGTGGGGGACCTGCTCATCGGCGCGGACGGCGCACCGACCCGCGTCGTCGCCGCCACCGAGGTCATGCAGGACCGGCCGTGCTACCTGGTCAGCTTCTCCGACGGAGGTGCGATCGTCGCGGACGCCCAGCACCAGTGGCGCGTCACCGTGAACGCGCCGGTCCTCGTCGGCGCCGCGGGCGCCGTGGGCGGGGTACCGGTCGTCGTCACGACGACCGGGCTGGCGCCCGGCGAGCACCGGGTGCACGACTGGGCCACCGGCGCGCTGCGCGTGCGGACCGTCACCGATGTGCGGCCGGTCCCGTCCGTCGCGGTGCGCTGCGTGCAGGTCGACAACGACGACCACATGTACCTCGCCGGCCGATCCATGATTCCGACTCACAACTCGACCTTGGCCCTGGACTTCGCGCGATCGGCGGCAGTGCGCAACGGCAAGCCGACGGTCATTTTCTCCCTGGAGATGGGGCGGCTGGAGATCATGATGCGGCTGTTCTCCGCCGAGGCGAGCGTCTCGCTGCAGAACATCCGCTCCGGTCACATGACCGACCAGGACTGGACGCGCCTGGCTCGGCGCTCCTCCGAACTCGCCGAGGCACCGCTGTTCATCGACGACTCGCCGAACCTGACCATGATGGAGATCCGGGCGAAGTCCCGCCGGCTGCGCCAGCGCAATGACCTGCAGCTGATCGTCATCGACTACATGCAGCTGATGACCAGCGGCAAGCGGGTCGAGTCCCGCCAGCAGGAGGTCAGCGAGTTCTCGCGCTCGATGAAGCTGCTGGCCAAGGAGCTCGAGGTGCCGGTCGTCGCGCTCTCGCAGCTCAACCGGGGGCCGGAGCAGCGCACCGACAAGAAGCCGATGCTCTCCGACCTGCGCGAGTCGGGCTCGATCGAGCAGGACTCGGACATGGTGATCCTGGTGCACCGGCCCGACCTGTATGAGCCCGAGACCGAGCGCGCCGGCGAGGCCGACCTGATCCTGGCCAAGCACCGCAACGGCCCCACCGCGACCGTCGCCGTCGCCTTCCAGGGCCGGTACAGCCGCTTCGCCGACATGCCGAACTGACGTGCGCTCGGTGTTCGCCCCGTGACGGCCTGCCCGCGATGACGACCGCCTTCGTGCTGTCCGGCGGCGGCAACCTGGGCGCGGTCCAGGTCGGCATGCTGCGTGCCCTCACCGAGGCGGGCGTCACGCCGGACCTGCTGGTCGGCACCTCGGTGGGTGCGATCAATGCCGGCTTCGTCGCGGCTCACGGCACCGGCTCCGCCGCGCTGCAGACCCTGCAA
The DNA here is from genome assembly GCA_004299665.1 of Jatrophihabitans sp. Classification (GTDB taxonomy): domain Bacteria; phylum Actinomycetota; class Actinomycetes; order Mycobacteriales; family Jatrophihabitantaceae; genus FW021-bin43. The sequence continues at coordinate 7,146 of SCQZ01000015.1, read as the reverse complement.
CGGCAGTGGATCGGGACCCGCCGGCACGACATCTTCCCGATCGACCCGGCCCGGCACCTGCGCGCCGTCACCGGCAGCACGGCCTCGCTGTTCAGCAACGCCGGGTTGCGCCGCATCGTGCAGACCCACCTGGCCGGGGTGCGGCTGGAGCGGACCGCGATCGCGGTGCGGGTGATAGCCACCGACCTGCTCTCGGGACTGGAGGCCGTCCTGGAGCATGGCGACGCGACGACGGCGATCCTCGCGAGCACCGCGATCCCGGGCATCTACCCGCCGGTCGTGGTCGGCGACGGGCCGCCGCTCGTCGACGGCGGGCTGGCCGACAACACGGCCGTGTCCGTCGCGGTGCAGGCGGGTGCCGACCGGGTGATCGTGCTGCCGACGGGCTTCCCCTGCGCGCTGTCCGGCGCACCCCGATCCGCGATCGCGATCAGCCTGCAGGCGCTCGGGATCATGATCCAGCAGCGCCTCATCCAGGACATGGAACGCATGGCGGCCCGCACCAAGATCGCCACGATGCCCCCGCTGTGCCCGGTGAAGGTCTCGCCGCTGGACTTCGGCCAGACGGGCGCCCTGATCGAGCGGGCCTACCGGGAGTCGGTGCGGTGGATCGACGCGGGCGGGCTCGAGCGCGCACGGCCCGAGCAGTACCTGGCCCCGCACCGGCACGAGCGGGACGGATCGCGCGTGCCGGGCGTCCCGGGCCGTGGCGAGCGTCCCGCAGCGCCATGAACCGCCCAGCGGCTCAGTGCGCGTCCAGCAGCCGGGTGGGATCGACGTCGATCTCGTGCAGCACCAACCGGCTGCGTGATTCGAGCACGCCGTGGCGCGCCTTGAGCGCGTCGATCACCTGCTCGAACTCCGCGGTGTCGACGCACGCGATCGTCAGCTGGAAGTCGTAGTCGCCGGTGACGCGCATCCCGGCCACGACCTGCGGGACGGCCGACAGCCCCCGCTCGAAGTCCCCCCGGCCCACGCCGTCGCGCAGCCGGATGTCGCTGACGATCCGCAGCGAGCGCCCCAGCGCCGACGGGTCCAGCTGGGCGTGCAGCCCGCGGATCACGCCGCTGGCACGCAGCCGCCGCACCCGGTCGGCGACGGTGTTGGCGGACAGCCGTACCGCCCCGGCGAGTTCCTGGTAGCTGGCCCGCGCGTCGCGCTGCAGCAGCCGGATCAGCTCACGGTCGATGCTGTCCACGCCCTGATCGTCCAACTCCTCGGCCGATTCGGCAAGACGCCGAGTTATCCGCGGCAATAGACCCCTAGACGGCAGGAAGTACGAGCCAATCGCGGCCGGACCTGCGAAATCATGTCCTGGTGGAGTTGCTCGTGGTCCGGCTCGGGCTGCCGGCACTCACCATCTTGCTGGCCACGGCCGTCCAGCGCCGGTTCGGGCACCGCCTCGGCGGGCGGTTCGTCGGTCTGCCGCTCACCAGCGGCCCGTTCCTGCTCGTCCTCGCACTCGCGGACGGGCGGCGTGAGGCGGCTCTGGCCGCGCACGGCACCCTGGTGGGCCAACTCGGCGTCGTCGCCTTCTGCGTGGCCTACGCCGGGCTTGCCCGCCGGTCGGCCCCGCCACGCACCGCGCTCGGCGCAGCGGTGCTCGCCGCGCTCGCCGTCGATGCGGCCGCCCTGCTCGCCGCCCCGGTGTGGCTGTCCCTGGCGGTCGTGCTGGCCGGGGCCGGGGTGGCGCTGCGGTTCTGGCCCGCGGCCGGTGAGATCGCCGCGGACGTGCTCTCCCCCCGCTGGGAGGCGCCGGTGCGGGTCGTCGCGACGGTGGCCGTCGTGGGTGCCCTGACCACCGCCGCCCCGCTGCTGGGCGGGCGGTTGGCGGGGGTGCTCGCCTGCCTGCCGGTACTGCTGTCGATCATGACTCCGACCACTCACCGCCGGTACGGTCGCGGCGCCGCGGCGAGCCTGCTGCGCGGCACGGTCGCGTCGGTGCCGGCGACGGCGGTGTTCGTCGCCGTCCTGGCGGTGGCGCTGCCGGTCGGCGGCGCGCTGGCCTGGCTGCCGGCCGTCGGCGCGCTGGTCGTCGTCAACGTGCTCGGCGAGCCCCGGGCCCGCCGCGCGCGCCACCTCGGCCGCGTACCCGTGACCGCTCGCCGGGCGCGCGGCGCCGACCGCCTAGCGTGACGGGCATGACGACCGCGACACCCCCGCTCGGCACGCGCCCGCAGCACGGCCCGATGGCCTGGGTGGGTGCCTTCACCGGCTTCTACCCCGCCAGCGCGACCGACCTGACCGGCCTGGACCCGGTGGCACGGTTCCTGTACGCGGCACGCAGCGTCATCCTGGTCATCTCCGCGCAGGCGGCCGGGATCGCCGGGCTGCTCGCCGCGACCGACCGGCGCTTCCAGGTCGCGCCCTTCCTGCTGGTGTTCATCGGTTTCGTGGTGCTGCACGCGATCAGCAACCTGTCCAACGACTACTTCGGCTACCGGCGCGGCCACGACACGCCGGACTCGCCGCGACGGCGCTACACGCTGCACCCGGTCGCGAGCGGCGCGTTCTCCATGCGCTTCCTCGCCGGCGGCCTGGTCGTGCTCGCCATCGTCGCGGCCGGCATCGGCGTCTACTTCGTGGTGCTGCGCGGCTGGCCCGCCGTGGTGCTCGCGGCCGTCGGCGCGCTGCTGCTGTGGTCCTACGACGCGGCGCCCCGGGCCCTCAAGGAACTCGGCCTGGGCGAGGTCGCCGCGTTCCTGGTGTGGGGCCCGCTGATGATCGGCGGCGGGTACTTCGTGATCACCGGCCGCTGGTCGGGCGCCGCGGTGCTCGCGTCGGTGTCGTACGGGCTGGGCGTGGCCTCCATCCTGATCGGCAAGCACATCGACCAGCGGGCCTTCGACACCTCGCAGCACCAGAACACGCTGCCGGTGCTCCTCGGCGAGCGCGGCGCCCGGATCCTGAACCAGGCCGTCGTGCTGGCGATGTACGTCGTGGCCGCGGTGGCCGTCGCCCTCGGCGCGCTCAGCCCACTGGTGGCACTGGTGCTGCTGGCGGTCCCGCGCGCCGCGCGTGCGGTGCGGGTGATGGCCCGCCCGGCTCCCGCCGCCGCGCCGCCGGGTTACGTCGGCTGGCCGCTGTGGTACCACCGCGTGTGCCTGGTGCACAACCGTGCCTTCGGCTGGCTGCTGCTCGCCGGTCTCGCGCTCGGGGCGATCTGGCCGTCCCTGCTGTTGCGCTGAGGCGTCCCGCCCGGTAGCGCTGTCCCGACCGCGCGATAGTAAAAACGAGCTAGTAGTGTTTATTATCGACGGGAGCCGGCGCACGCCGGATCACCGACAGCCAGGGACAGGCCGAGGACAGGGAGTCACGCATATGCCAGCAGAGCAGGTCATCGACGTACGGGTGATGCCGCACGGCCAGCGCCACGACACGATCTTCAGCTCGTACCAGGCCCTCGAGCCCGGATCGGCGTTCGTCCTCGTGAACGACCACGACCCCAAGCCCCTGCACTACCAGTTCGACGCGATGTTCACCGGCGAGTTCAGCTGGGACTACCTCGAGCAGGGCCCGCAGGTGTGGCGGGTGCGGATCGGCCGGCCGGAGTGACGCCTTCCCGGCAGGGGCGATCATGAGCGGCACGGACACACCGGGCGGCCCGGAGCAGGTGGTCGACACCCGCGAGCCCGGCGCGGCCAGTTGCGCGATGCTCACCAACGACGCGGTCGACGCCCTCGGCGTCGGCGCCAGCTTCCTGCTGGTGGCCGATCACGACCCGATCGCGCTGCGTTTCATGCTCGACGCCGAGCGGCCGGGGTCGACGCGGTGGCAGCCGGTGGAGGACGGCCCGCAGCGCTGGCAGGTCCGGATCACGCGGGTCGCCTGAACACCCACGCGGCAGGGGCGAGCACACCTGCCCCGTGCGCGGCGGGTATGAGTTCGTCCAGCACCGCGTTCGACGCCACCGCCGGATCGATTGCCTCGGCCTAGCCTGGTGCCATGGCCGAGTACCGCGACCCGCTGATCACCGCCGACGCGGACGGTGTCACCGTGCGCCGCTACTACTTCCCCACGACGAACGCCAAGCACATCCGGTGGGCGTCGATCCAGGCCGTCAGCCGGCAGTCGATGACCGGCCTCAGCGGCCGGTACCGGATCTGGGGGTCGGGTGACCTGCGCCGCTACTTCAACCTCGACACGCGCCGCCCCAAGAAGGACACCGCCTTCGAGTTCGACCTCGGCGGCTGGTTCCGCCCCGTGCTCACCCCGGACGACCCGGACGCCTTCGCCGCCGTCCTGGCCGAGCACGACCTGACGTAGCGCGCTGCCCGCCATCGCGACCCGCGCAACGGCAGGGACGCGCGCTCGGTTCAGCGGGCCAGCACGCCGCGGGTGGTGCTGACGACCGCGACCGCCGCCGCCCCGCACGCCACCGCGACGGCGATGCCCCCGACCGGATCGAGGTACCCCGCGCGCGCCATGGCGGCACCGCAGAGCGCGGCCAGTGCCGCGAGCACCAGCGTGACCGCGACACTGCCGAGCATCGGCCAGCGCAGTGCCGACGTTCGCGGCTCGAGGCGCACCAGCGCGGCGGCGGGCCCCAGGCCGAGCGCCACCACGAACGCCAGGAAGCTCACCAGCCAGGCCAGCACCACGGCCGCGAAGAGCACGCTCGGGTGCGGCCACGAACCCGGGTGACCGCGGCGCACCAGCAGGACCGCTCCCAGACCCGCTGCCACCACAGCCGCGAGGCCGATAGCGGGCAGGAGCGGGCGCAGCGAACGTCCGTCGCGCCGGGCGATGGCGGGCAGCACGGCGGCGACCACGAGCGGCAGCGCACCGAGCAGGGCGGCCGCCCAGCCGGCGACGAACAGCACCTGGGTCACGTCGAGCAGGCCGCGCGGTGCGTGTCGGACCGGTGGGTCCAGCAGGTCCCGGCTCATCGCCGGAGCCACCAGCATCCCGGCGCACCAGGCCACCCACACGGTCGCCGCGGTGGCTTGGCGCCTGCGGCGCACCGCGTCGGAACCGCTGAACGCCGGGCGCAGCCAGGCCCGCGCGGCGCCGCGCAGCAGGTCCGCGGTGTGCCCGCCGCCGAGGTCCTGCAGCAGCGCCTGCACCTCGGCGCCGTAGCGGGCGCGGAACGAGGGCGGGTACAGCCGCAGCGCCCACGCGCTCACGCCCGGGCCGCCTGCAGCCGGGCCAGGCCGCGGGCGCTGAAGCTGCGCATCGCGACCAAACGCTCCCGCAGCACCCGCGCGCCCTCGGCCGTGATCTCGTACGGCCGCCGCCGCTCGTCGCCGGGCAGCGCCCTGACCATCCCGCGCTCCTCCAGCCGTGCGAGCGCGCCGTAGAGCGTGCCCGGCCCGAGGCTGGCGCCGGCCGATTCCGCGACGTCCTGCACGATGGCATACCCGTGCTTTGCGCCCCCCGCGAGGCTGCCGAGGATCAGCAGGGCCGGGTCGGCCCAGGCGATCTCGTCCCGCCGTCTGGTCATCGCGTCGCTCCGTCCTTCGCACCCGCGGGATGCGTGTCTCCTCGCAGCAGTTACTACGCGAGACGTTACATCGTGGAACCGACGAGCGCCAGGCTCGCGCCGCAGGGCAAAGGAGCCGCTCAGCCCGCCGTGCTAGCTTGCCCGCCGACAGGCGTCCGACGCGGCACGGAGGTGGCGATGCACGTCGACGCGGGGGACACGGCCTGGCTGTTGCTGTGCACGATGCTGGTGCTGTTCATGACGCCGGGGCTGGGTTTCTTCTACGGCGGCATGGTCCGCAGCAAGCACGTGCTGTCCATGCTGGCGCAGAACTTCGCCGTCATCGCCGTCGGCAGCGTCGTCTGGGTGCTCGTCGGCTACACCCTCGCCTTCGGCCACGCCGACAGCCTGATCGGCGACCTGCGCTTCGCCGGATTCGGCCGTGCGCACGCGGCGGTGCCGGGGCTGGACCTGCACGTCCCGCCGCTGGCGTTCGCGGCGTTCCAGATGATGTTCGCCGTGATCACCGTCGCGCTGCTCACCGGGGCCGGCGCCGACCGGATGCGCTTCGGCGGGTTCCTGGCCTTCTCCGCCCTCTGGCTGCTGTTCGTGTACGCGCCGATCGCGCACTGGGTCTTCTCCCCGACCGGGTGGCTGTCCCGCCTCGGCGTGCTGGACTTCGCAGGCGGCACCGTCGTCGAGGTCAACGCCGGCGCCTCGGCGCTGGCGCTGGTGCTGGTGCTGCGGGCCCGCCGCGGCTGGCCACGCGAGCCGATGGCGCCGCACTCGCTGCCGTTCACGCTGCTCGGCGCCGGCATCCTCTGGTTCGGCTGGTTCGGGTTCAACGCCGGTTCCGCGCTCGCCACCGGCGGGGCCAGCGGGGACCTCGCCGCGCAGGCGCTGGTCAGCACCCAACTGGCGGCGTGCGGCGGACTGCTCGGCTGGATCGCGCTGGAGTGGCGCGCGACCGGCCACGCCACGACGCTCGGCGCGGCCTCCGGCGCGGTGTCCGGCCTGGTCGCGATCACGCCGGCGGCCGGCTACGTCGACACCGTCGGCGGCTTCGTCATCGGCCTGCTCGCCGGCGCCGCCGGCCTGTTCGCCGTCCGGCTGAAGTTCCGGTTCCGCTACGACGACTCCCTCGACGTCGTCGGGGTGCACGGGGTCTGCGGCGTCGTCGGCACGCTCGCGGTGGGCGTGCTGGCAACCCACACCGTCAACCCGGTCGCGCACGGGCTGATCGACGGCGGCGGTGCGCGGCTGCTGGGCGTGCAGGCGCTTGCCGTCGTCGTGGCCGCCGTGTGGGCGTTCGGCCTCACCTGGCTGATCGCCCAACTCGTCCAGCGGACGATCGGCCTGCGCGTCAGTGACGCCGTCGAACTGCAGGGCCTGGACGCGGCGGTGCACGCCGAGACCGCCTACGACCACGCGAGCTTCCGGAGCTAGGGGACCTGATGCGACTCGTCACCGCGATCATCAAGCCGTTCATGCTCGACAACGTCCGCCCCGCGCTGGAGGCGCTGGGCATCTCGGGGATCACCGTCACCGAGGTGTCCGGGTACGGCCGGCAGAAGGGCCACACCGAGATCTACAGAGGGGCGGAGTACCAGGTCGCGTTCAACCCCAAGGTGCGCCTCGACGTCGTCGTCGACGACCAGGACGCCGAGGACGTCGTCGCGGCGATCGCCGCCGCGGCCCGCACCGGCTCGATCGGCGACGGCAAG